>NZ_QSHS01000002.1:0-126295 GCF_003467795.1 Collinsella sp. AM36-4AA | reverse complement strand
GTCTACGGCGACCTGGCGCTCGACGACCCCGCCAAGTTCACTGAGGAGACGCCCTATAAGCCGTCCTCTCCGTACAGCTCGACCAAGGCTTCCTCCGACATGCTCGTCCGAGCGTGGACCCGCACCTACGGGCTTCGCACCACGATCTCCAACTGCTCCAACAACTACGGCCCCTACCAGCACGTGGAGAAGTTCATCCCCAGGCAGATCACCAACATCGTCGACGGCGTGCGCCCCAAGCTCTACGGCCGCGGCGAGAACGTCCGCGACTGGATCCACACCGAGGACCACTCCAGCGCCGTCTGGGACATCCTGACCCGCGGCCGCACGGGGGAGACCTACCTCATCGGCGCCGACGGCGAGAGGGACAACATCACGGTCCTGCGCATGATCTTGGAGGCGATGGGGCGCGACCCCGAGGACTTCGACTGGGTCGCCGACCGCCCCGGCCACGATCGCCGCTACGCCATCGACTCCACCAAGCTGCAGACCGAGCTCGGCTGGAGGCCGGCGCACACCGACTTCGCCGAGGGCCTCAGGGCCACCATCGACTGGTACGTCGCCAACGAGGCCTGGTGGCGCCCGGCCAAGGAGGCCACCGAGGCCCGCTACCGCGCGCAGGGGCAGTAAGGAGAGCAGAGACATGGCAGACATCGCATTCGAGAAGGACCTCTCCGTCACCGAGACCGGCATCGAGGGCCTGAAGGTCGTCGAACTGGCCGTCCACGGCGACTCGCGCGGTTGGTTCAAGGAGAACTGGCAGCGCGCCAAGATGTGCGCGCTGGGCATCCCGGACCTCCGCGTCGTCCAGAACAACGTCTCCTACAACGACAGCCGCGGCGTCACGCGCGGCATCCACGCCGAGCCCTGGGACAAGTTCATCTCGGTGGCCCGCGGCTCGGTCTTCGGCGCCTGGGTCGACCTGCGCGAGGGCAGCGAGACCTTCGGCAAGGTGTTCACCTGCACCCTGGACCCGTCGAAGGCCATCTACGTCCCGCGCGGCGTGGGCAACTCCTTCCAGGCGCTCGAGGACGGCACCGCCTACACCTACCTGGTGGACGCCCACTGGTCGCTGGAGCTCAAGAGGACCTACACCTTCGTGAACCTCGCCGACCCCGAGCTCGCCATCGAGTGGCCGATCCCGCTGGACCAGGCCACCGTCTCCGAGGCCGACCTCAACCACCCGATGCTCAGGGACGTCGTCCCCATGGCGCCCAAGAGGACCCTCGTCACCGGCTGCAACGGCCAGCTGGGCCGCGCGGTCCGCAAGCTCGCCGAGGAGCGCGGCGTCGCCAAGGACTTCGACTTCTGCGACATCGACACCTTCGACATGTCCGACCCGGAGGCCTATTCGCAGTACGACTGGTCGCTCTACGGCACCGTCATCAACTGCGGCGCCTACACGGCCGTGGATAGGGCGGAGACCCCCGAGGGCCGCGTTGTCGCCTGGAAGGCCAACGCGACCGGCCCCGCCCTTCTCGCCCGCACCTGCGCCGGGCACGGCATCACGCTCGTCCACGTGTCCTCCGACTACGTCTTCGACGGCACCGCCGAGGTCCACGCGGAGGACGAGCCCCTCAGCCCGCTGTCCGTCTACGGCCAGACCAAGGCCGCCGGCGACATCGCCGTGGCGGGGGGCCCGCGCCACTACATCATGCGCTCCAGCTGGGTCATCGGCGAGGGCCGCAACTTCGTCAAGACGATGAAGGCGCTCTCCGACCGCGTCGCCGACCCCGAGGACGGGCTCACGCAGGTCACGGTCGTGGACGACCAGCTGGGCCGCCTGACCTTCACGCGCGACATGGCCGAGGCCATCTTCCACGTGCTGGGGACGCACGCCCCCTACGGCACCTACGACTGCACCGGCTCGGGCGCCGTCAAGTCCTGGGCCGATATCGCCCGCGCCGTCTTCGAGGCCGCCAACGGCAACGGGGACAGGGTCGTGCCGGTATCGACCGCCGACTACTACGCGAGCGCCGAGGGCCCCGTCGCCCCGCGCCCGGTCCACTCCGCGCTCGACCTGTCCAAGCTGGAGTCCGCAGGCTTCGACATGCCCGACTGGGAGGAAGAGCTGGGGGAGTACATCAAGACGCTCTAGCCGCTATTAACTTTTCGAGAGTAAAAGCCGCCGTTCTTTAACGGCGGCTTTTCTTGTTGGTGGCTATCTGCGCAGTGGTGCCAATAGTATTTTGCGGAAGATCTACCTCTCGCTTGGCATGGAAGTAGGGTGGCCGGGCTGGTCGTCGTAGGCGTATTTGCTGTACACGTTGACCTCCCACTGCTTTTTTTCGACCTTTGCTACAGAATCAAGGATGAAGCCGGTCGCAAGGCTCAGGCCGCACAGGAACATAAACGAGGCGGCGAGCACAGCGGTGGGGAAGCGCGGGACGAGGCCGGTCTGGAAATATTCGACAACGATGGGCATGCCCAGGGCGAGGCCGAATACCGCGAACAGAAGCGCAACGAGGCTGAAGAACTTCAGCGGGCGGTAGTCCTTGAACAGCGTGCCGATCATCGCAACGACTTTAATGCCGTCGCTCACGGTGTTGAGTTTGGACTCGGAACCCTCGGGACGGTCGCGGTACTCGATGGGCACATCTTTGATGCGCCAGCGGTGGTCGACGGCGTGGATCGAGAGCTCGGTTTCGATCTGAAAGCCCTCGGAAAGCACTGGGAAGGTTTTAACGAACGGGCGGCTCATGGCGCGGTAGCCTGTCATGACGTCATCGAAGCTGTAGCCATAGATCCACCTGATCATGGCGCGGACCAGATTATTGCCAAAGCCGTGGAAGGCACGCTTGTTCTCCTCGGCGTAGGTGCCGTTGGAAAGGCGATCGCCTACGGTCATGTCGGCCGTGCCGTTAAGGATGGGCTCGCAGAGGGCCTTGGCCGCCTCGGCGGGGTAGGTGTCGTCTCCGTCGACCATCAGGTAGCAATCGGCGTCGATATCGCGAAACATCTGGCGGCACACGTTGCCCTTTCCCTGACGGGGCTCAAAGCGGACTGTGGCGCCGTGCTCGGTGGCAATGCGTGAGGTATCGTCCGACGAGTTGTTGTCATAGACATAGACCGTCGCCTGCGGAAGCTCGCGGTGAAAGTCGTCGATGACTTTGCCGATCGTGAGCGCTTCGTTGTAGCAAGGGATGATGACGGCGATGGATTCAGAATTCACTTAATGCTCCTTATACATTCAATCCTAGAAAGTATAGCCGTTTGGGCCTGGCATCCTAAGATGTGGGTTAGTTCTCCAGTTTTGTTGCGCGAATCGTTTGCATGGCCGTCGGGTCTATACTGTTCGTTTGTCAACGATTACGAGTAAAGGAGTTGCATCCGTGTCGGATCAGACAAAGCAACAAGAAACTCGCAGTCTGCCTGCGACGTTTGCTAAGAACGAATTTGAGAAGGACGCGTTTATCCTTCGTCAGCTGGTTACCAAGGATTTTAAGATCAAGTATCGCCGTAGCGTTCTGGGCGTCGCATGGTCGGTGCTCAACCCGCTGCTGATGATGATCGTCATGGCCATCGTGTTCTCGACGATTTTTGGCCAGGGCCGCAATGGCTCAATGACGCCCGAGATGTACCCGCTGTACTTGATCGTGGGTAACATCACCTTTGCCGTCATGTCTGAGTCTACTAACCAGGCCCTGACGTCGATCGTGGGCGCTGCCCCTCTGCTCAAGAAGGTTAAGGTGCACCGCTGGGTTTTCCCGGTGCAGAAGGTGCTCTTCTCGCTGGTCAACTTTGCCTTCTCGCTGGTCGCCGTCGCCATCGTCATGCTGTGGTTCCGCGTTATGCCTTCTTGGCACCTGATTCTGTTGCCGGTTTGCCTGCTGCTGCTTATGTGCTTCTGCATGGGCCTGGGCATGATGCTCTCTGCCCTTACGGTCTTCTTCCGCGACGTTATGCATCTGTGGAGCGTCGTCATTACGGCGTGGACTTACATTACGCCCATCTTCTGGACGACTGACTATATTGCGCAAATGCCGCATCTCGTGCGTATCTTGATGTATGCGAACCCCATGTTCAACTACCTGCAGTTTATGCGCGATATCTTCCTGTTCCAGACTACGCCCTCGCTTATGACGTTTGGTATGTGCGTCGCTTGGGCGGTTCTTGCGCTTATTATTGGCTATACCGTGTTCCATAAGTCCGAGCGCAAATTTATCCTCTACATCTAAGGAGTGCTGTGATGACTGAATCTGTTGTTGATTACAGCGAGCAGCCTCTGGCTGTCGAGGTCGACGACGTCACCATGATCTTTAACATGGCGTCCGAGTCGCTGACCAACCTCAAGGAGTACTTCATTAAGCTTGCCAAGCACGAGCTGTTCTTTGAGGAGTTTAGGGCGCTTAAGCACATCTCGTTTGATATTCATCGCGGCGAGGTTGTGGGTCTGGTCGGCACCAATGGCTCCGGCAAGTCTACGATGCTCAAGATTATCGCTGGCGTTCTTGAGCCTAGCGAGGGCAGCGTTAAGGTGCACGGTAACATCGCGCCGCTGATTGAGCTTGGCGCCGGCTTTGACCCCGAGCTGACCGCCCGCGAGAACATCTATCTGAACGGCGCCCTGCTCGGCTATACCAAGGAGTTCATCGACGCCAACTTTGACGGCATTATCGAGTTCGCTGAGCTGCAGAACTTTGTCGATATGCCGCTTAAGAACTTCTCTTCGGGCATGGTGGCGCGTATCGCCTTTGCAATCGCGACGATTACCGAGCCCGATATTCTGATCGTTGACGAGACGCTGTCCGTCGGTGATGTGTTCTTCCAGCAAAAGTGTGAGGCCCGCATCCAGCACTTTATCCAGAGCGGCGACGTGACGGTTCTGTTCGTTTCGCACTCTATGGAGCAGGTTGAGCGCATCTGCCAGCGTGCCGTTTGGATTGAGAAGGGTGACCTTCGCATGGACGGCCCGGTCGATGAGGTCTGCAAGGCGTACCGCGAGCAGTTCAACTAGGTTATAATTACTTGCGCCTGACAGGCTTGTGCTTGCTTGGGCGTGCGGTTATTTGCTCCATTAGCTCAGTTGGATAGAGCAGGGGACTTCTAATCCCAAGGTCGACGGTTCGAATCCGCCATGGAGCACCATCGTTTATTAAGCCCAGACCGCTTGGTGGTCTGGGCTTTTTTCATCTTGTGTGTTGCTGGAGCCGAGCGCGAGCAAGCCGCTGCTGTTTGTTGGGGTTGGCATTTTACTTTTCGAGATGCTCTTTCAGCAGCTCCAACGCGTGGGCGTAGCCCTTCAGGCCCTCTCCGGTGATGGTGGCGAAGCAGGCCAGACGGGCGTAGCTCACCTGGCGGAAGTCTTCGCGGGTCTCGACTGCGCTAATGTGGACCTCCACAGCCGGGATGGCGACGGCTTTGAGCGCGTCCAGGATGGCCACGCTTGTGTGCGTGTAGGCGGCCGGGTTGATGACGATGCCGTCGACCTTTCCGTAAGCCTCCTGGATCTTGTCGACGATGCTGCCCTCGTGGTTAGACTGGAAGACCTCGACCTCGTCGAAGCCCTGTGCGGCACCCGCTTCCTGGCAGATCTGCACTAAGCGATCGTAGTTGTCGCTGCCGTAGATGCCTGGCTCGCGAATGCCGAGCATGTTGAGGTTGGGGCCGTTAATGACGAGTGCTTTCATGGTTGCTTCCTTTGCAGTTGAAAAACCACCACAAAGGTGCCTGCCCCCTTTGTGGTGGTTTTGGTTAGAGAGCGGGTGGGAGGGTGTCGAGGAGGGCATGGGCGGTGTTGGCGGCGCAGTCGCGTGAGTCGATGATGTAGTCGGCCCAGGCGCGGTAGCGCGGCATACGCTGCTCGGCCAGCTTGTCGATGCCGTCGCGCGCGGTGATGGGGCGGCCCTTGTGGGCGAGCTCGTCGAGCTTGCGGTTGAGCATCACGATTTGGCTGTTTTGGTGCAGCAGAGGGTAGTTCTCGTCGCGCGTAACCACGCCGCCGCCGGTGGAGAGCACCAAGCCGCTGCGCTTGGAGATGTCGGCCAGCGCTGCCGTCTCCTGCTCGCGGAAGGCCGCCTCGCCGCACTTGATGATAAAGTCGGCGCAGGGCATGCCCAGGCGCTCCTCGAGGGCGCGATCGAGATCGATGTGCTCGCGGCCCGTGAGCTGGGCGATCTGCTCGCCCACGCGGGTCTTGCCCGAGCCCGGCATGCCGATCAGCGCGATGTTCTGTTCGCGGCGTGACAGGCGCTCCGTTATGTCCAGGATCCTCTCGCGCGGGGTGGCTTTGCCGGTATAGCGCTCGACAGCTTGTGCCGCCTGGGCAACAAGCATAAGCAGGCCGCCGATGCAGGGGATGCCGCGGCGCTCGGCCTCGAGCATCAGGCCCGTGCGGGCGGGGTTGTAGACAATGTCGATGACGCCCTCGAGCGCATCGAGGCCTTCGAGCGTGCAAGGCGCGTCGGGGCAATGGGGGAACATGCCGGCGGGCGTGCAGTTGACGAGTAGGGAGGCGTCGGACTGCTGCGCGATATTGTCGTAGTTGACCTCGCTCGTGCGACCCACGGGTACGACGATGGCGCCCATGTCTCCCAGCACCATACTTGCCGTGGTGCCGGCGCCGCCGGTGGCACCGAGCACGAGGGCCTTCTTGCCGGCAACCTCAACGCCCAACTCCTCGACCAGGCACTGGAAACCGAAGTAGTCAGTATTATCGCCGTGCAGGCGGCCGTCGGGCAGGCGCGTGATGGTGTTGACGTTGCCCATGCGCTCGGCGAGCGGGCTCAGCTCGTCCAGATACTCCATGACGGCGCGCTTGTAGGGGATGGTCACGTTGGTGCCCTCCCATTCGTCGCCCGTCATAAAAGCCTCAAGATCCTCGGGCTCGCGCTCAAAACGCACGTACTCAAGCCCCGCCAGCTCCTTGTAGATGGTCGGGGTGTAGCTGTGGCCCAGCACGCGGCCCAGCACGCCGTAGGGGCGGGTTGCGGCGGTATCGGTCATCTAGAGCACCTCCGTGTAGCTGCCAAAGTAGGTGAAGCTCTCGCACACGTCGTTGATCGAATCGAGCAGGTCGTCGAGAGCCTTGCTGCCAAAGGGGCAGTCCAGATCAAAGTAGAACATAAACTCAAAGTCGCGGCCGGGGATGGGGCGGCTCTCGAGCTTGATGAGGTTGATATTGAGCGCGTAGAAGCGCTCGAGTACGCGATAGAGGGCGCCCGGCTCATTGGCCGTGGTGATCATGAGTGAGGTGCGGTTGGCACCGGGGTAGACGCGTGGCTCGCGGCTGATGACGACAAAGCGCGTGTAGTTGTTGTCCGAGTCCTGGATGTTGGGCTCCAGCACCTCCAGACCGTAGAGTGCGGCGCAGCTGCGCGATGCGATGGCGGCAACATCGGTGCGCTCGGAGCTGGCGACCATCTCGGCCGACATGGCGGTGTTGGGGTACTTGGTGGCGTGCAGGCCGTGCGCCTCGATAAAGCTAGCGCACTGCGCGATGGCCTGACCGTGGCTGTAGACCTCGCGTATGCCCGCGAGCTTGGTGCCGGGCTTGACGAGCAAGTTGTGATCGATCTTGAGGCGCAGCGAGCGCACGATGTGGAAGTCGAACTGGGCGAGCAGGTCGTAGACAGCGTTGACCGAGCCGGCGGTGGAGTTCTCGATGGGCAGCACGCCAAACTCGCAGAAGCCGTCGCGCACAGCGCGCATAACGCCTTCGAAGGTCTCGAAGAACGCAATGTCGGGCACGTCGAAGAGCCTGCACGCGGCAATTTGGCTATAGGCGCCCTCGACGCCCTGGCAGGCGACGCTAGCCGTCTGGGGGAAAGGCGTGTCAAAGGCTGCAGCCGTGGCGTGGGCCTTTTGTGAGACGGTGATGCCCTTGAGCTCGTTGATGTAGCGCTGTTGCTCGGCCTTGCTCATGCTCATGAGGAGGCGGAACAGGGTGATGGCTTGGGCCTCGTAGCGCTCGGGCACGCGGCTGGCGAGATTGTTGAGCTTGGAGCGCTCACGGGCGGGGTCGAAGACGGCCTTGCCCATCTCGATTTTTGACTTGGCGACATCGGTGGCAATATCCATGCGCTCGACAAAGCTATTGAGGAGCGTTGTATCGATGCCGTCGATGGCCTGGCGAATATCGGCAAGGTCCATGGAGACCCCTTTCACGTGTCGGTGATTTTTCTGGGACGGGGATTAAAAAATCATTGTGTTCCTAATGATTTTTTAATCCCCGTCCCAGAAAAATCACTGGGTAGGCGTGGGGGCCGGAGTTGGCCCCCGGAGATTTTTAGCGCTGGGCGGCGTCTTCGAGGAGGGCGTCCCAGATGGCAAGGGCGGCGGCTGCCTCGGCTACGGGGACGGCTCGGGGGACGATGCAGGGATCGTGGCGGCCGTGGACCGAGAGCTCGGCATTTTCCATAGCGTCCATGTCCACCGTCTGCTGCTCGCGGCCAATTGAGGGCGTCGGCTTTACGGCCATGCGCCACATGACGGGCGCGCCGGTTGAAATACCGCCCAGGATGCCGCCGGCGTTGTTGGACTCGACCTCGATCTCGCCGGTCTCGGCATCGATGCGATACGGATCGTTGTTCTCGCTGCCACGCATGGCGGCCACGGCAAAGCCCATGCCAAACTCCACGCCCTTTACGGCGGGAATGCCAAACGCGATTTGCGCGATGCGGTTCTCGATACCGTCGAACATGGGGTCGCCGATGCCTGCGGGAAGCCCGTAAATGCCGCACTCCACGATGCCGCCGATGCTGTCGAGTTCGTCGCGCGCGGCTAGGATCTCCTCACGCATGCGGCCGGCTGCGGCGGCGTCAATGCACGGCAGATCGTTCGTAAGGATCGCCTTGCGGTCGGCCTCGCGATAGACCATATCGTCCATCGGCAGGTCGGAGATGCCGCCGATCTGCGCCACATGCGCCATCACTTTAATGCCGCAGGCCTCGAGTGCCTGCAGCGCAATGCCGCCGGCGATGCACAGGGGTGCCGTTAGGCGGCCGGAGAAATGCCCGCCGCCGGCGACATCGTGCATGTTGTGATACTTCACGCGTGCAGGGAAGTCCGCATGTCCCGGACGGGGCTTGCGGCGCAGCTCGGAGTAATCCTTGGAGCGCGTGTTGGTGTTCTCGATAATCGCGGCAATGGGCGCGCCGGTGGTGTGCCCATCGACCACGCCGGCGATGATTTGGGCGGCGTCGGCCTCGCGGCGCTTGGTCGCGGTCTCGTCGCGACCGGGGGCGCGACGGTTCAAAAAGGCCTGCAGCGCTTCTTGGTCAACGGCGATGCCCGCCGGAATGCCATCGAGGGAGCAGCCGATGGCGGGGGAGTGCGACTGGCCGAAGATGCTTAAGTGCAAGACGTTGCCAAAGGTCGAGGACATGCTATTCCTCCTCGAGCGTGACCTTGCCGCCCAGCAGGCGGTAGTGGTCGAAGAAATCGGGATAGGACTTGTTGACGGCCTCGGCGCCGTGGATCACGACCTCGCCGGTGGCGCGGCTCGCGGCGATAGCGGCCATCATGGCGATGCGATGGTCGTTGTGCGAATCGACCTCGCCGCCGGTGAAGGCGTCGACGCCCTTGATGATGAGATCGTCGCCGGCAATACGCACCTGCGCGCCCAGCGCGCAGAGCTCGCGGGTGGTGGTGGCCAGACGGTCGGATTCCTTGATGCGCAGACGGGCGCAATCGCGAATAAAGGTGCGGCCCTGTGCCAACGAGGCCACGGCCGAGATGACGGGCACCAGGTCCGGAATGTCGTGGGCACTCATCTCAAAGCCGGCGAGCTTGTCGGACTGCACGGTGGCGGCGTTGGTGGAGCGCACGATGCGGGCGCCAAAGCGCGAAAGCGCGGCAAGCACGTTACGGTCGCCCTGTGCGGAGCTTAGCGACACGCCCTCGACGGTGATTGGGTCGGTGCCGATGGCACCGGCGCACAGCCAAAAGGCGGCGTTGGACCAGTCGCCCTCGACAGCAACGCTGCCGGGCGTGCGGTACGAGCCGCTGCTCACGCGGAAGTTCGTGACCTCGGGCTGGCCGTCCTTGGCCGGAATACGCTCGACGTTGACCTCGACGCCAAAGGCCTTCATGGCCTGGATCGTCAGGTTGATGTAGGGACGGCTCTCAATGAGGCCGGTTACCTGCACGCAGGAGGGCTGGGCCAGCAGTGGGGCTGCCAGCAGCAGGCCCGAGATGTACTGCGAGCTCACGTTGCCCGGAAGCACAAAGGTGCCCGGGCGCATGCGGCCGCTCGTCTTGAGCGGAAAACCGCCCAGACCCTGTAGGTCGCAGCCGGCGGCGATGATCTCGTCCGAGAGCGGGGAGAGCGGGCGGGCGCCCAGGCGGCCCTGGCCTACGAAGGTGGCATCCGCACCCAGCGCGCAGGCGACAGGCAGCATAAAGCGCAGCGTGGAGCCACTTTCACCGCAGTCAAGCGTGCCGCCGGCAAGGGCCTTGAGCAGGCCAAACTCAACACTCTTCATGGTGGGGTGGACCTGGAAGCCGTCCTCGACGGTCTCGATGCGAGCACCCAGTGCCGTAAGGCAGCGCACCGTGGCCTCGATGTCGGCGCAGGTGGTGTTGCAGGTGACGTGCGTCTCGCCGTTGGCAAGCGCAGCGCAGATGATGAGGCGATGCGCCATCGACTTGGACGCGATGGCGGGAACGGTGCCCTTGAGCGGGGACGGGGTGATGCGGGCTAGCATGCGGATGCGTCTCCCTTCTGGCCGAGGCCCTCGGCAATGAGTTCGTGGAAAGTGGAAAGTGGCGTGCGGTCGATGCTGCAGCGGCCAATGCCGTGCGGAATCACCAGGTCGATGGTGTCGCCCGCGCGCTTCTTGTCGTGGAGCGCTTCGGCAAAGACGGCATCGGCATCTAGGCCGCAGCGGGTCTTGAGGCCATGGCGGGCGCAGAGCTCCTCAATACGACCGGGCAGCGCAGCATCGCAGACGCCGTGCAGGGCCGCGGCGCGCGTGATGATACCCATGCCGATCGACACGCAGTTGCCGTGTCCGAGCTCAAAGTGCTCGCAGGCTTCGACGGCGTGTCCGGCGCTGTGTCCAAAGTTGAGGAGCTTACGCTGGTTAGTCTCGCGCTCGTCGGCGACGACCACGGCGCGCTTGATGTCGATGTTGCGGGCGATGATGAGTGCTACGCGGGCCACATCGTGGTTGAGCAGCTCCAGCGTGAGCGGGGTCTTCTCCAGCTCGGCGAAAAGCTCCGGATCGGCAATCACGGCGTGCTTGACGACCTCGCCGCAGCCGTCAGCGAACTGCTCGGGCGTGAGGGTGGCCAGGCACCCCACGTCGGCAATGACCACGCTCGGCTGCCAAAAGGCGCCGGCCAAGTTCTTGCCGGCAGCCAGGTCGATGGCGGTCTTGCCGCCCACAGACGAATCCACCATGGCGAGCAGGCTCGTCGGGATCTGCACAAACTTGCAGCCGCGCATGTAGGTGGCGGCCACAAAGCCCGCCACGTCGCCCACGACACCACCGCCGAGTGCCACGATCACGTCGGAGCGCGAAAGCTCGTGCTCGGCCACAAACTCCAAAATGGCAACATAGGTTTCGGCGCGCTTATGGGCCTCGCCGGCCTCGAAGGTGCAGATGCTCACCTCGTAGCCTGACGCCTCCAGGCTCTGCTTAACGGGCATCTGGTAGAGCGGGCCCACGTTGGTGTCCGTCACGATGACGGCCTTGGTGCCGCCGGCAGTGGCGCGCACGAGCGGTCCCGCCTGCTCCAGCAAAAACGTGCCAACATGCACCTGGTAGGGGCGTGCGGTGTCGATATCGATGGTAATCGCCATAAGCTTCGGTCCTTTCGACCTGGCGTGATAGGTGGTCTAGTGGGAGGCCTCGTCGTCGAGTGCGCGCTTAATTCGGTCGCCCTCGGCAAGGAGATTCTCCAGATAGCGCTGGTCGCGGTCTTTAAGGGCGCGGCTGTAGGCGCCGAGCGATTCGATCAGATGGTCGATCTCGAAGGCGAGCGCATTGGCGTCGTCGATCATGAGCTCGGACCACATCTGCGGATTGAGGTGCGCCACGCGGGTGAGGTCGCGGTAGCTGCCGGCCGAAAAGCCGTGGTGGACCTGAGCGGTCGGGCTCTTAACATAGGCGTTGGAGACGACGTGCGCGAGCTGGCTCGTAAAGGCGATGACGCGGTCGTGCTCGGCGGCGCTGGTCACGCTGAACTTGCCAAAGCCCAAGGGGCGTACCATCTCGCGCACCTGGCCCAAAAGCTCCAGTTTGAGCGCATCGTCCACCGCGGGCGGTACGAGCACGAGCGGGGCGCCCTGGAACAGGTCGGCGCGGGAGTGCGCATAGCCCGAGTACTGCGTGCCCGCCATGGGGTGCGCGCCCACAAAGTAAAAGCCGTGCTCGCGGGCAAGCTCAAAGGCGCGCTCGCACACGATGCCCTTGACGCCCACCGTGTCGATCACCACGGGGCCCATGATGGCCTCGGTGTCGGTGGCGTCGGCGAGCGCCTGGGCGTGCGCCTCGAGCCACTCGATGCATGCCTCGGGATAGCAGGCAAGGACGATGATGTCGCATTCGCCGAGCGTCTTGTCGTTGAGCTCGCCGGCAACGGTGCCCATGCTGGCAGCCGTCATGACATCGTCATCGGGATCCCAGGCCAGCACGCGGACGCCCGCCTGCGCATAGCCGCGGGCAAAGCTGCCGCCGATGAGGCCAAGGCCGACGATGCCGGCGCACTTGGGGCCGCCCTGGTTGACGCGCGCGTTTCTCACTGTACCCATGGGCTACTCCATGGTCTCTTGGCAGACGACCTCGCGGATGGCTCGGATGCGGCGCATGGTGTCGTCGAACTGATCGGGGGTGAGGGCCTGGGCGCCGTCGGACCAGGCGCGGCTCGGCTCGTCGTGGACCTCGATCTCCAGGCCGTTGGCGCCGCAGGCGGTCGCGGCAAGCGCCATGGGCTCAACGTAGCGGGTGTAGCCGGTGGCGTGGCTGGGGTCGGCGACGACGGGCAGGTGCGACAGGTGGTGCAGCACCGGCACGGCGTTGAGGTCGAATGTGTTGCGAGTACGGGTCTCGAAGGTGCGGATGCCGCGCTCGCACAGGATGACGTTGTCGTTGCCCTCGCTCATGATGTACTCGGCGGCCATGAGCAGCTCATCGATCGTGCCGGACATGCCGCGCTTAAGCAAGATCGGAGTCTTGGTCTTGCCGACCTCTTTGAGCAGAGGGAAGTTCTGGGCGTTGCGGGCGCCGATCTGCATGACGTCGATTTTCTTGTCCAGGAAGACCTGCACGTCGCGCGGGTCCATGATCTCGGTGACGATCGGCATGTCGAGCTCGGCAGACGCCTCGCACAGCAGGTCCAGACCGGCGGGGCCCATGCCCTGGTAGGCGTACGGGGAAGTGCGGGGCTTGTAGGCACCGCCGCGCAGCATCGTGGCACCGGCGGCCTTCACGCGGCGGGCGATGCGGATGAGGTTCTCGCCCTCGACGGAGCACGGGCCGGCGATGACCTGGAACTGATCGCCGCCGATCTTGACGCCGTGGCCGCAGTCGATGACGGAGTCCTCGGGGTGGAACTTGCGGTTGGCGCGCTTGAACGGCTCGGAGACGCGCTGCACGCGCTCGACGACATCCATGGACTCGAGCAGGAACGGGTCGATCTTGGTCGTATCGCCCACCAGGCCGATGATCGTCTCATTCTCGCCGCGCGAGACATCGGTCTTCAGGCCCTTTTTCTCAATCCAGCTGACGATATGGCTGACGGCCTCGTCGCTGGCGCTCTCTTTTAAAATTGCAATCATGGTGTGCCTCTCACCTCGATGGATAACCCTTGCAAAAACGGCCCGCATCGCGAGCCGTGTACATATGGTGCATGAGAGTTTATACTATCCGACTCGCTTTTGCCTTCTAAAGTGGGCCGTTGAGCCGCGTCTTCCTCGGAATTGCAAAGCTTTTTCTTTTATTTTGATAGCCCGTGGTGCACTTGGGTATAATGCCAAACGTTGGCCCTATTAGCTCAGGGGATTAGAGCGTCTGCCTCCGGAGCAGAAGGCCGTTGGTTCGAATCCAACATGGGGCACCATCGAACGTGAGACCGTCCGAACCTCGCATGGTCCGGGCGGTTTTTCTTATACCGACGCGACGTGATGGGACGTGGTATGGCAGCAACGGATATCGAGCGCGGACTCTCGACCGCCGAGGTCGAGGAGCGCATCGCCGCCGGTAAGATCAACCGCAACATGGAGCTCAAGACCAAGTCGGTCAAAGAGCTCATCATCGAGAACCTCTGCACGCTGTTCAATTTGATCAACGTGATCTTGGCGTTCCTGGTCATTTTGACCGGTTCGTTTAAGAATTTGACGTTCCTGTTCGTGGTGTTCCTCAATACCGCTATTGGCGTCATTCAGGCCATGCGTTCCAAGAAGATGGTCGATAAGCTCACGCTGCTGACCTCCAAGAAGGCCATCGCGGTGCGTGACGGCTCCGAGGTGGAGCTCGACCTGGACCAGATCGTGCTCGACGACATCATCCGCCTGGGGCGCGGCGACCAGATTCCCGCTGACGCCGTGGTGGTTTCGGGCGAGGCGCTCGTGAACGAGAGTCTGCTGACGGGCGAGAGCGACCTTATTAAGAAACAGCCCGGTTCCGAGCTCATGAGCGGCAGCTTTATCGACTCGGGCCTGCTGCGCGCCCGCGTGATCCATGTCGGCGCCGACAACTACGTGGCCAAAATTAATAACGAGGCCAAGTACGTCAAAAAGGTCAATTCCGAGATCATGAACGCGCTTAACGCCATCGTGCGCTTTGCGAGCATCATCATGATCCCGCTCGGTTTGGCGTTGTTTGCCTCGAGTGTGAGCGAGCTGTGGGATGCCGCGGGAACCCCGGGCGATAGCGCGCTTTCGTGGTGCTTCTCCGAGCTGCTGGCCGGCCGCGTGCCCTCGTCGGCGCTGCTGTCCACGGTGGGCGCCCTGCTGGGCATGATCCCGCAAGGCCTGGTGCTTCTGACCTCGTCGGTGCTCGCCATCGCCACGGTGCGCTTGGCCCGCCGCAAGGTGCTGGCGCAGCAGCTTTACTGCATCGAGACGCTCGCTCGCGTCGACGTGCTGTGCCTGGACAAGACGGGCACCATCACGTCGGGTCGCATGGAGGTCGAGGGTACGTATCCGCTGCCGGTCGAGGGTATGGGTGCGGGGGAGGGCGACGCCGCCGTTCCCGTCGATACCACGGTGCTCGATTTTGCTCTGGCTAACGTGGCGCGTGCGACCTCGGCCGATGCCAACGAGACCTGTCAGGCGCTGCTCAACTATTACGCCGACCGTCCGGTCGAGGTGTCCGAGCCGCTGTCGGTCATTCCGTTCTCGTCTTCCAAAAAGTGGAGCGGCGCGTCGTTTGCACAGGGCTCCTATGTGATGGGTGCGGCGCAGTTTGTGCTCTCTGATCGTGCGTTTGCCCAGGTCGAGAACCGTGTCGCCGAGCTTGCCGATACCTGCCGCGTGCTCGTGGTGGCGCGCGTGGACGGCTTTACGCCCGATGGCGAAATGGTGGGCGAGGCCGAGCCCGTGGGCTTTGTGACCATCCGCGACGAGATTCGTACCTCGGCGGCCGAGACCATCGGCTACTTTAACGAGCAGGGCGTGACGCTCAACGTGATCAGTGGCGACGACCCGCGTACGGTGTCGTCGATCGCGCGCGTGGTGGGCGTGCCGGGGGCGGACGCTTATGTGGACGCCACGACGCTCGATACGCCGGCCAAGCTCGATGCCGCAGTGGACCGCTACCATGTCTTTGGTCGTGTGACCCCGCAGCAGAAGCGCGAGCTCGTGCAGGCGCTCAAGCGCCGCGAGCACACCGTGGCCATGACAGGCGACGGCGTCAACGACGTGCTGGCGCTCAAGGAGGCCGACTGCTCCGTGGCCATGGCGGCCGGCTCCGATGCCGCGCGTAACGTGGCCGAGATCGTGCTCGTCGACAACGACTTTGCCTCGATGCCCGCCGTGGTGGCCGAGGGCCGTCGCTCCATCAACAACCTGCAGCGTTCGGCTTCGCTGTTCCTGACTAAGACGCTGTTCTCGATGGGCCTGGCGGCGCTGTGCATCGCGCTGCCGCCGTACCCTTTCGAGCCGATTCAGATGACGCTCATCAACTTCTTCTGCATCGGCGCGCCGGGCTTTGTGTTGGGCCTGGAGCCCAACAATGCTCGCGTGAAGGGGTCGTTCCTGACGAACGTGCTCAAGCGGGCACTGCCGGCGTCGATTGCGGTCATTTTGGCCGCGGCGCTCGATATCTTTGTGGCGCGCGTGTTTGGCTTTAGCCAGCTCACGCTGTCTACGATGTGCCTGCTTTCGTCGTGCGCGGCGAGCGTCAGCCTGATCTGGCGCATCTCGCAGCCTCTCACGCCCTTACGTGTGGTGCTCTTCGTGTTTGTTGTCGCCGGCATCCTGGTGGGCGTTATCGGATTCCCGGAGCTGCTGTCTATTGCCAACCTGTCGATGGGCCAGATGGTAATCTTGGCTGTCATCGTGGTCTTTACCTGCTCGGTGTTCTTTAAGCTCGCCACGATGATGGATTCGCTCAAGCCGCGTCGTCGTCATGCCGCAACTGGTTTTGGCCGCGGTGTGCGCGTCCACCTGGGTCGCGGTGGCGGCAAGGTGAGCTCGACGGGTTCGACGGCCGAGCGTTTTGCCAAGCGCGTCGCCGCCGACATGGCGCAGCGCCGCGAAGATCGCACCGCTCGCGAGGCCGAGGCCCGCGCACTCGAGGGCGTGGCCCAGGCCCAGCCCAAGAAAAAGAAGGGTAGCGGAGCCAAGCGCTCTCGCGTAACCAAGTCCGCCCAAGGCATCAAAGTCTCGATGCCGAGCAAAAAGAAGAAGTAACTACGCGCCCTGGCGATGTTGAATTGGTGCCTTGCTCCTGTAGGGCCGTGGCGATGTTATGCTCTAACCTCGATTATTTGAATTGCTTCGAAAAGAGGATGCCGTGATCTGCCCGCATTGCCTTAAGACTATCGAGGACGGCGCCTCGTTCTGCCCCTACTGCAACGCCTATGTGGGTCCGGGCGATGGTCCCGAGCACACCGAATTCGTGTTCTGTGAGGGCTGCGGTGCCCGTCTTTCTCCGCATGATCGTACGTGCCCCAAATGCGGACGCCCCGCTCCGGGTATCCTCTCCGAGGATGCGGCAGCATCCGACCTGGCAGCGGGCCGCACGGCGGGCTTTCCGCGCCTAACGCAAGAGCAGATCGATACCGAGGTGCCGCATGCGCCGGCCTCTGCCGCTGCGGTGCTTTCGGACGCCGCCGACCCCAATGAGACCTGCGTGCTGCCAGCTTTCGATATGGATTTCGGTATCCCCAAGGTCGATATTCCCACGCCCGTTTCCCTGCATGACGATGCTCAAAAACCCAAGCGCAAGGTGCATCCCGACGAGGACGCCTATCACAAGCACAAGCGTCATATCCCCAAGCCGCTCATTATCATCGCGGTCCTTGCCGTCGTTTGCGGCGGTGCCTATTGGTTCGTGACGGCCGATCCTATGGGTGTCATGCCTGGCTTCTACGACCAGTTTGGCCAGGCCGCGCAGACGACCTTCCCCACGCGTCAAAAGGGCGAGGCCACTGAGGACGATACCAAGCAGGACGATTCTGCCGAGGTGGTCCAGGAAGAAACCGTGCTCACCGATGATCAGCTCTATACCAGGCTCGACGGTCTGTATCAGACCATCGTGTCCTATGCTGACGAGGATCAGATCGGCGAGGTCATCGATTCCTTTAACAACGGCTATCTCCGAACGCCGCTGTCCACCCGTCAGGAGCTGTCGCAGAGTGCCTACGCCCTGCGTGATCAGATCAAAAAGACGCAAGATGAGCTTAACAACCTGAAAGTACAGGACGATACGGTCTATGCGGATGACATCGCCCACTTAAAGCAGCTTGCCGAGTGGATGTATGAGCGCGTCGACGTGATCTGCCAGAGCTGGGATATCTCGCTGGCCATTCCCGATGGCGAGTCGATGAGTTCCCACCAAAGCGAGATCCTGGCGCCCATCGCGCAGGGCGGCAACAGCGCGCTGAACCAGTACGACGCCAATGTGGGTTCCTGGAAGCCGCAGCAGCGTTCCTAAAATTAGTTCGCCATAGTCGGCATAACCTACGTGCGCAATTGATGTAAGCCCGTGCTTATTGCTACAATTCGTACAAATATGCTTTAAACGCACGAGGAAGGAACCACATGTTTGGTTTTAAGAAAGAGCTCTACACGCCCGAGTATCAGCTTGTCGGCGACGAGTGCGCCGTAATCGAGACGTCGAAGGGTACCATCAAGGTCAAGTTTGACGGCGAGGGCGCTCCCATTCATGTCGCGAACTTCTGCGAGCTTTCCACGATGGGTTTCTATGATGGCCTTAAGTTCCATCGCTATGTGCCCGGTTTTGTTATCCAAGGTGGCGACCCCAATACCCGCGACATGTCCGGCGCCGACGTCGCCGCCGGTCTTGAGGGCCCCGACGGCATGCCCGGTACCGGTGGCCCCGGCTACTGCATCAAGGGCGAGTTTGCCACCAATCCGCGCAACAGCCATGTCGATGGCGCCCTTGCCATGGCACGCTCCATGGACCCCGATTCCGCGGGTTCGCAGTTCTACTTCTGCCTGGGTGCCCAGCATAACCTCGATTCCGGTTACACCGTCTTTGGTACCACGGTCGAGGGTCTCGATGTGATTTCGCAGCTGCGTGCCGGCGACGAGATCGTCCATGTCGAGATCGTTCACGAGTAAAGGGGACTTCCTTGAATAGCCAGCTGATCCAACAGGGCCGCGCCGCTTACCGCGCGGGTGATTTTTCCGCTGCAGCCCAGATGCTTGGGGCGGCAAAGACTCCCGATGAGATTATGGGCGAGGCCGATCACCTTCGTGGCAACGCCTTGATGCACCTGGGCATGTATGCCGAGGCCGCCGAGGCCTATGCCGCCGCCCTCAACGACGGCACCTACGGCAAGCGCGGCGCGCTGCTCACCAACCGCGGCAAGGCGCTTGCCGCCGTGGGCGACTACACGACGGCCGCTCAGGCGTTCTCTGCTGCTACGCAGGATGCTTCCTATGCCACGCCGTTCAAGGCCTATCTGGGCCTGGGCAATGCGCTGTTCCAGTCGGGCGACTATGCCAACGCGGGAACCGCCTTCCGTCAGGCTGCCATCGACGGCGCCAATCCGGCTCCTGCCGCCGCGCTCGGCGAGCTCGGTCGTTGCTTCATTAAGCTCGGCCGTCCGGCGGATGCCGTGGAGACTTACCGCACGGCTATCGACTTTGCCGGCCCCCGCGACGACACGCGTGCGCTCAACGCCGGCATGGGTCAGGCGCTTTCTGCCGCCGGCCGCCCCTCCGACGCACTCGATGCCTTTAACGCCGCTACTGCCGATGGCATCTACCAGCTCACCTCCGAGCAGGCCGATGAGCTTGCCCGCGTGCACGATTCGCTTGCCGCGCTGTCTGCCCAGACGGCTATGGCCACGGCTCCGGCGCCCGCGATGGACGCTCCTGCCGTCGATCCTCTCGATCCTACGGGCGCGACCGGTCAGTTTATGCCCGATCCCTCGGACACCGGCTTCTTTACGCTGTCCGAGTCCGAGATGGTCCAGCAGGACCGTCAGGATCGTAAGCAGGCCAAGGTCCGTCGTCGCCATCGCCATACGGGTCTTAAAGTCTTCATCGTGCTGCTTCTGCTTATTTTGATCGCCGCGGGCGGTCTGGGCTTTGCCTACACGCGCGGCTTTGGCTTCCCGTCTCAGGAGTCTGTCGTTACCGATCTGTTCCAGGCTGCCGGCGACGGTGACGCCGCAAAGGCCGAGTCTTGCCTGGCCTCGAGCCTGTCCGAGGACGCTAAGTCGATGATCATCTCCTCGATTCCGCAGGGTGCCACCGTGTCCGTCGAGGGCATGGATCAGTCCATGACCGAGACGACCGCCAAGGTGAAGGCATCGCTGTCCAAGGGCGGCGAGCAGGAGTACACCGTCAAATTCGTGCGCTCCGACAACCATATCGGCTGGGCCGTTTCTTCGCTTGATATGGATTTCTCGGCTGCTGACAACCAGTAGTGACCTTATGGGATTTAGCTTTGCCCGGCGCTTCACCGCAAGTGAGGCGCCGGGCTTGCGCTAGTATGATGAGCTAGTAGTTTTCCAGCAATCATCCAACACATCAGGAGTTGCGTTGTTTTCTTTGATGGATATGTTCTTCGGTAGCTATGCGGGCGATCTTGCCATCGACCTCGGCACCGCCAATACGCTTGTCTCCGTGCGCGGCAAGGGCATCGTCATTCGCGAGCCCTCTGTTGTCGCCATCGACAAGAACGACGAGCGCATCTTGGCGGTCGGTATCGAGGCAAAGCGCATGCTCGGCCGTACGCCCGGCAACATCGTGGCCGTTCGTCCCCTGAAGGACGGCGTCATCGCCGACTTTGATGTTACCGAGGCCATGCTTCGCTACTTTATCGACAAGGCGTCCGAGAAGCGCTATCCGTGGACTCCGCGTCCGCGTGTTGTCGTCTGCGTTCCCTCCGGTGTCACGTCGGTCGAGAAGCGCGCTGTCTTTGAGGCCACGATCCAGGCCGGTGCCCGCCAGGCCTATCTGATCGAAGAGCCCATGGCGGCTGCCATCGGCGCCGACCTGCCCGTCGAGGAACCCACCGGCTCCATGGTCATCGACATCGGTGGCGGTACCACCGAGGTTGCCGTTATCGCTATGGGCGGCATCGTCGTCTCGCAGTCCATCCGTATTGCCGGCGACGAGTTCGATCAGGCCATCCTCACGCACGTTCGTGATGCCTACAACCTGGCCATCGGCGAGCGTACGGCAGAGGACATCAAGATCAAGGTCGGCTCCGCCGTGCCGCTCAAGGATGAGCTCGACGTCGAGGTCAACGGCCGCGACGTGATCACCGGTCTGCCCAAGACCGTGCGCATCGAGAGCGAGGAGATTCGTCGCGCACTCAACAAGCCGCTCGACGAGATGGCCAAGGCCGTCAAGGACGCACTCGACGCTACGCCTCCCGATCTTGCCTCGGACCTTATGTACTATGGCATTTTGCTGACCGGTGGCGGCGCGCTGCTGCGCGGTCTCGATGTGCGCCTGCGCGATGAGACCGGCGTTTCGGTCAACGTCAGCCCCACGGCGCTCGATAACGTTGTTAACGGCTGTGCCCGCGTGCTCGAGGCCAATGCGTTTGATGGCGGCTTCGTCCAGACCAATGCTTAATTTCCAAAAGGTGGATTCCATTTGGCACGATCTTCGGGTTTCTCCACAAATCTGAATACCAAGCGACAATCAACGGGTATGCGCCCGTTGATTGTTTTCAGCCTGATTTCGGTGTTGCTGCTCACGTTTTACATCCGCGAGGGCGAGGCAGGACCGATTCATGCCGTGCGCTCGGGCGTGACGACGATTACCTCGCCGGTGCGCTTTGTGGGCTCGGCTGTGGCGGCTCCCTTCAATGCGATCGGTAACGTGTTCTCTAACCTTACGGCGTCGCAGGACACGCTTGACGAGCTTAAGAAGCAAAACGAGGAACTGACCTCTAAGGTTGCCGAGCTCTCCGAGGCTCAAAAGACCGCCGAGCGACTGGAGGGGCTGGTCGGCCTGCAGTCGACCTACAACCTCAAATCAACCGCAGCTCGTATCGTCGGCGCTTCGGGCGATGCCTGGACCTCGACCGTCACCATCGATAAGGGTTCTGCCGACGGTCTTACCATCAACATGCCTGTGACGAGTTCTGCCGGTGTCATAGGCCAGATTATCGAGGTCTCGGCCAAGACGTCCACCGTGCGCCTGATCGGCGATGAGAACTCGGGCGTGTCCGCTATGGTGCAGGACACGCGCGCCCAGGGCATGCTGCAGGGTCAGGCTGACGGCACGCTGCGTCTTGAGTACGTGAGCGTCGATTCCGACGTTAAGGTTGGCGACATCATCGTGACCTCGGGCATTGGCGGTGTGTTCCCCAAGGGTCTACCGCTCGGCACCGTCTCGTCGGTTGAGAAATCGGCTAACGACGTGTACTACACCATTGTGGTGCGCGCCCAGACGACGGCCGAGAACAACGAGGAAGTGCTGGTCATTACCTCGCTGACCGACGAACAGTCGGCCTCGGATGAGGACGTGAACACGGCCAACAGCACGCCGCAGGGAACGTCGCGCGATGCTGCGACCAAGACGAAGGACGAGAGCCCGGATGACAGTTCCGACACGTCCGAGACGACCGATTCCGGCTCGAGCGAATAGGGGGCATGTCCATGGATCTACACGAGCAGGGGATGAGCTCCCGCACGTTTGTAATCGCCGCCATTGTGTGCGTGCTGCTGCAGGCAGGCCTGGCACCGCAGATCTCCATTGCGGGCGGTCGCGTCAACTTTATGATTATCCTGGTGTGCCTAAGCGTGTTCTCGGGCGACCCGACCCGTGCCGTCGTGTGCGGTTTTTGCAGCGGCTTGTTCTATGACCTTTCCGCTGCCGTGCCGGTGGGCGTTATGTCGCTCCTGCTGACCGTGGGTTCTTTTGCCCTGGTGCATAGCGCTGCCGGTCAGACGGGCGGTGCCCCGAGTGCGCGCGGCATCACGGTGGGCGCCTTCGCGTTCGTCATTAATGTGATCTACAGCATCATCTTGCTGTTTATGGGTTTGGAGACGAGCTTTGTCGTGGCGATCTTCGGCCATGCGCTGCCGTCTTCGATCCAGACGGGTCTGGTTGCCATTCCGTTTTTGATGTCCGGCGTCGTGCCGCAGTCCGGTTATGGATTCTCCGCACGTGGCGGACGCCAGACGGGCATGCGCTTTAAGCCCAAGACCCGTAAGCTCAAATAGGGGAGGCTCGTAGATGTCTTCCCAGATGACGGTTATTATCGCCGGTATCGTGCTGGTTGTGGCCATCGTGGTCGCACTGGTCATTATGCGTCGCGGCGATTCTCGTTTTACCTACGATACGCAGCATGGGACGGCCCCGCGCGCCACCGAGGGCGAGGGCAATACCGCGGCGACCGCCTTTAAGGGCCGCTTCTCCATCCTCACCACGGGTGTGGGCGCGATGTTCGCGGCGCTTGCCGTCAAGCTGTGGGGCATGCAGATGGTCTCGTCGGACTATTACGAAAAGCAGGCTAATAGCAATCAGACGCGCACCGTTACCACACCCGCTGTGCGCGGCCGCATCCTCGACCGCAATGGCGTGGCGCTTGTCCAGAACCGTCCCTCACTTGCTGTCGTGGCCTACCGCGACCTTGCCGAGGATGAGGTTCTGGTTCGCCATCTTGCCAACGTGCTCGGTATGCCCTACGTGGCGGTGCTGCGCAATATTCAGGACAATTCCGAGGGCGCTCAGAGCCTGCATACCATCGCGACGGACGTCCGTCGCTCCACGGTTGCCTATATTCAGGAGCACGCCGGCGAGTTCCCGGGCGTCAAGATTGCCGAGCGTACCGAGCGCCAGTATCCATATGGCGAGACGGCATGCCATATCTTGGGCTATACCGGCACCATTACCTCCGAGCAGCTCGAGGCCCAGAATAAGAAAACCTCTGGTGATGATGATGCTTCTGCTGGCCGGATTACGTACCAGTCGGGCGATATCGTGGGCCAGGCGGGTGTTGAGAGCTACTACGAAAACCTGCTGCAGGGTATTCGTGGCGAGCAGACCGTCAAGGTCGATGCCTCGGGCAATGTGACCGGTCAGGCCGGCGCCGTGCCCGCCAAGGCCGGCTCCGACATTAAGCTCACGCTCGATCTTAAGATCCAACAGGCCTGTGAGACGGCGCTGGCGAGCGCCATCGAGCTTGCCAAGACCACTGGCTACAGCAATGCCGGCAACGGCGCTGTGGTGTGTCTCGATCCCAACAATGGCGAGATCCTGGGCATGGCGAGCGAGCCCAAGTTCGATCCGTCCGTCTTTATCGGCGGCGTCTCAAATGACGTGTGGACCGAGCTCAACGATGACAAGGGTTCGCACCCGCTGCTCAACCGCGCCATTAGCGGACAGTACATGTCGGCCTCGACCATCAAGCCGCTCTCGGCACTGGCCGGTCTTGAGTTTGGAACCTACACTTCAACGCAGACAACCAACTGCACGGGCTATTGGACGGGCCTGGGCAAGGCTTGGGGCAAGCGCTGCTGGCTGACGTCTGGCCACGGCACCATGACGCTGCAGTCGGGTATCGCCAACTCGTGCGACCCCGTCTTCTACGACATGGGCAAGGCCTTCTTTTATGACGAGCAACATTCCGAGGGCCTGCAGGAGGTCTTTCGTCGCTGGGGCCTAGGCAAGACCTGCGGTATCGATCTGCCGAGTGAGGGCGCGGGCCGTATTCCCGATGCCGAGTGGAAAGAGTCGTACTTTACCGACGCCTCTGCCGAGGACCGCAAGTGGAATGCCGGCGATATGACCAACATTGCCATCGGCCAAGGCGACATCCTGGTGACGCCCCTGCAGATGGCGTGCGCCTACATGGGTCTTGCCAACGGCGGCAAACAGTACGTGCCTCACGTGTTTTTGTCTGCCGTGTCGCGCGATGGCGACGGCGATGCCTATAAGTACAACGGCAAGGGCAAGAAGAAGCGCCTGGAGGCCAAGATCAACAGCGATTCGGATTTGACTCTTGTTCGCAACGGCATGCACGACGTGATTTACACGGCATCGACGTCCCTGGCGGCTCACTTTGGCACCCTGACGCCGCAGGTGTACGGCAAGTCGGGCACGGGCGAGAAAAGCGGCGAGGACGAATACGCGTGGTTTTGCGCCTATGCACCGGCCGATGACCCCAAGTATGTCATCGCTACTGTCCTGGAGCAGGGCGGCGGTGGTTCGGATACCGCGATGCATGTCGTGCGCGACGTGCTCGGCGTGATTTATGACGAGCCCGATACCTCTTCGGCCTCGGGCGATTCTTCGGTTCGATAGGAGGTTGCGATGGATTTTTCTCCGGCGGATCTGTTCCGTTCAACCAAGACCGGCTCTCGCAGCAGCCTGGACCGCGTCAACAAGCAACTTTCGGCCTCGCGCGGTACGTTTCGCCAAAAGGTGCATATCGGTGTGCTGCTGGCTACCGTCGCGCTCGTTGCCTATGGCGCCATCATTATTTGGTCGGCGTCACAGTTTAAGGCCGACGCCTCATTCTCGCGCCACCTGCTGGGCATTGGCATTGGCGCGGTGCTTGCGGTGCTCGTCTGGCGTACCGATCTGCGCGGTATTTCCAATTTTTCGACGGCGTTGCTCGTCATCGACCTGATCGTGATCTTCTCGCCCAAGATTCCGGGTCTGTCCTATACGGGCGGTCTGGGCATGACAGGCTGGATCAAGATTCCCGGTATCGGCTTGACATTCCAGCCGGTCGAGCTTGCCAAGCTCATCACCATCTTCTTTATCGCCACGCTTGGCTCGCAGTATAACGGCCGCATCGATACCGTTCGCGACTACGTCAAGCTCTGCGGCATGCTGTCCATTCCGTTTTTGGCCGTCGTCGCCATGGGCGACCTGGGCTCGGGCCTGGTCGTGCTGGTCTCGGGCGCCATCGTCATCTGCATGAGCGGTGCACGCCGCGAATGGGTGCTGTCGACCCTGGCCCTGCTCGTGGGCCTGGTGGCCCTCGTCCTGGCGCTCGATTCGGTCTTTGATTCGTTGCTCGGCCACGATGTGCTCATCAAGCAGTATCAGATGAACCGTCTGACGGTCTTTATCGACCCCGATAATGCCGATTCGGACGATGCCTACAACCTGCAGCAGTCGCTTATCGCCGTTGGCTCGGGCGGCTTCTTTGGTAAGGGTTTGGGCCATGCGACGCAGTCGGCCGGCGGCTTTCTGCCCGAGTTCCACACCGACTTCGTCTTCGCCTTCCTGTCCGAGAACTTTGGCTTTTGCGGTTCCTTTTTGCTCCTGTGCCTCTACGTGCTGCTGATCTTTTCGACGATTCGCGTCGCCTTTAAGTGTGAGTCGCTGTTCTTGCGCCTATCGTGTGTGGGCATCGTTGGCATGTGGGCGTTCCAGACCTTCGAAAACATCGGCATGTGCATCGGCATGATGCCGATTACCGGTATTCCGCTACCGTTTATTAGCTTCGGTTCGTCTTCGATGATGATTCAGCTGCTGACGGTGGGTATCGTACAATCCATATGGCGGCATCGTTCGGGCGCCGCGTAACCGCTGGAGGGGTTTGCTATGAAAATTCCCGTAGATAAGCTGACCCGCGCTTTTAAGATGGGCGCGTCCGTTAAGAAGGATTCCGATACGCCGGTGCGCGTCTCGGTCTATTTGGATTCGTCCGCCTCGCGCTTTCTGGCCGAGACGGTGCGTGACGCCTTTGTACCGCAGACGACCTCGGGCATTGTGCGCGTCGAGCGTCTGGGGGAGGAGCGAATTGCTCCAAAGACCGATACCGATGTGGTACTGGTGCTCTCGTGCGGCTCCGACCGCTTGGAGAGTGCCGTGCAGGAGCTCGTGATCGCCGGCGCGCCCGTGTGCGTGCTTGCCGAGTCTGCTGTGGAGGTGCCGTTTATCGAGGAGTCCACGCCTATGCTCGGCGTGGTAGCGGCAACCGATAAGACGTATCTGCTCGAGACGCTTGCCCGCTGGATTCTCGATCGCACCGACAAGGAAACGGCTTTTGCGGCGAACTTTGCCTTCATGCGCATCGCGGCGGCCAATCGTATCATCACCTCGTGCGCGCTCACCAATATGGCGACCGGTGCGCTGGTGTTTTTGCCGGGCGCCGATTATCCCGTGATGGCGCTGGCGCAGGTGGGCATGCTCTTTGAGCTCGCTGCCGTCTTTGGACGCGGCATTAAGCCTGAGCGCGGCTACGAGGTCGCGGGCGTGCTTGCCGGCGGTCTTGTGATCCGCGCGTTCACCCGCGCGCTCGTCAAGCAGACGCCGCATATTGGGTTTGCCGTCAAGGCGCTTACTGCCGCCGCGGGCACCTATGGCATGGGCCGTGCGCTCGTTTCGCTCTACGAGCGCGATGTCGACTACAGCCGTGCCAACGAGGTGGTCACTGCCACGTTCTCCCGCGTTCGCGATCTGGTGACCACGGTCGCGGGCGCTACCCGTCCTATGGCGTCCTACGAGGACGCATCCGATCTCGCTGCTTAGGGGTTTTCCGTTGCGCGTTCCGTATCAAGACTGTTTTCATTTAATTGAGCCGCTGCTCGCCAAGGTCGAAAAGCCGAGTCGCTATATCGATCACGAGTGGGGCACGCTTTCAAAGGCCGATGCCGACTACCGTTGCTGCCTGATCTACCCGGATGTGTACGAGGTCGGTCTGCCCAACCAGGGTATCGCCATCCTCTACAACATCCTTAACCAGGCCGAGGGCATCTCCTGCGAGCGTGGCTATGTGCCGTGGCCCGATATGGGTGACGCCATGCGCGAGGCGGGTATTCCGCTGCTGTCGCTCGAGGGTGCCGCCCCCGTCGCTTCGTTTGATATCGTCGGTCTGCATGTGCCGCACGAGATGGCGGTGACGAACTTCCTTGAGGCACTCGACCTCGCTGGCATTCCGCTGTTAGCGGCCGACCGAGGTGAAGACGACCCCATCATCATCGCCGGCGGCCCCTCGGTGTACAACCCCGAGCCGTACGCGGCCTTCTTCGATGCCATCCTCATCGGCGAGGGCGAGGAATCGCTGCTCGAGACCTGCCAGCTGCATCGCCGCCTGCGCGACGAAGGAGTCCCGCGCGCGCAGATTGTTGAGCAGCTTGCATCCATTGCCGGCAACTACGTGCCGTCGCTCTATGAGGTTCGTCACGACGAGCCCTGCTCGCCGCATGGCTACACCGTGCCGCGCGAGGGCAAGGATGCGCCGACCGTGGTCTACAAACGCGTCGTCGAGGATTTCGGCGCCACGAATCCGCTGTCGCAGTCGTGCGTGCCCTATGCGCAGCTGGTTCACGACCGCCTGTCTATCGAGATTCTGCGCGGCTGCGCTCGCGGCTGTCGTTTTTGCCAGGCCGGCATGACGTATCGCCCGGTGCGTGAGCGTTCGGCCGACCAGATCGTCTCGTCGGTGATCCAGGGCCTGGAAAAGACCGGCTATGACGAGGTGTCGCTTACCTCGCTTTCGACGACCGACCACTCCTGCATCCGCGATGTGCTCGGTCGCCTTAACCGCCGTCTGGAAGACACGGGCATTCGCGTGTCCATTCCCTCGCAGCGCCTGGATTCGTTTGGCGTGGATATGGCCGAGTCGGTCGCCGGCGAAAAGAAGGGCGGCCTGACGTTCGCGCCCGAGGCGGGCAGCCAGCGTATGCGCGACATCATCAACAAGAACGTGACCGAGGAGGACTTGGATCGCGCGGCCAAGGCAGCCTTCGAGGCCGGCTGGAACCGCATGAAGCTCTACTTCATGATGGGCCTTCCCGGCGAGCGCGATGAGGACATCGTGGCTATCGCCAACCTGGCCGATCACGTGCTGGAGCTTGGCCGTTCCGTGGTGCCCAAGGCGCGCCGCGGGTCTATCTCGGTGTCTATCTCGGTTTCGGTGTTCATCCCCAAGGCGGCAACGCCCTTCCAGTGGTGCCCGCAGCTCGATTACGACGACGTCAAGCGCCGCCAGAAGCTGCTCATCACGAGCGTTCGTAACCGTGCCGTCCGCGTGCATTACCACGATGCCGAGACCTCGCTCATCGAGGCTGCGCTCTCCCGTGCCGGTCGCGATATGACGCCGGTCATCATCGATGCCTGGCGTGCGGGCTCGCGCTTCGACGCCTGGGTGGAGCACTTTTCGCTCGACAACTGGAAGGAGGCCGCTGCCAAAAACGGCATCGACCTCAACGAGCTCGTGCACCTGCCCTATGAGCTGGACTGGCGTCTGCCCTGGGAGCACGTGAGCCCCGGCTGCTCGCGCGGCTTCCTCGAGCGCGAATACCGCCGTTCGCTCGAGGGCGTCACGACGCCCGACTGCACCCGCACGTCGTGCACCGGTTGCGGAATCTGCCCCACGCTCCACGCCAAGAATGTATTGATGGGTGATCGCGCATGAGTGAGCGTTTGACCGACAATCCCACGCTCTTTAGGCTGCGCGTTCGCTACGGCAAGCGTGATCGCCTCAAGTACCTGGGCCATTTGGAACTAATCCATACCATTGAGCGTATCGTGCGCCGTGCGGGCCTGCCCTATGCCGTGACGCAGGGTTTCTCACCGCATATGCGCGTGGGCTTTTCGTCGGCGCTGCCCGTGGGCACGTCGTCGACCTGCGAGTGGTATGACCTGTTTATGACCGAGTTCGTCGCGCTCGACGAGGCGTTTGGGCGCCTGGTTGCGGCGTCTCCGGTCGATCTGGCGCCTATCGAGGCTGCCTACATCGACGTGCGCACGCCGGCGCTCACGGCTCAGCTCACGCGCCTGTCGTATCGCATCGACCTGCACCTGGATCCCGAGGCGCCCGTGAGCGCCGATGAGGTACGCGCCGCGATCGACACGTTGCGTGCAGGCCATGGCATCGACTACGCACGCGGCAAAAAGAGCAAGCGACTTGATCTGGACCATACGCTCGTTGGCTATGAGCTCACGGCGGGGGAATGTGAGGACCATCTGGTGCTCATGCTCGACACCCATGCCGACAACGAGGGCTCCATGCGTCCGGAAATTTTGCTTTCTGCCGCTGATGTTTTGTTGCAGGGCTTGACCCCGGGCGTCGATGCCCCTATTGTTTCCACCGGTATGCAAGACCTCGTGACCATCTGCTCCTACGATGTCGAGCGTCAGAATCAAGCATGCGAGGACGACGAGGGCCGACTCGTCAGCCCCATACCTGTGCGAACTTGTGGATTTGCTCCACATACTCGTTGACGGGGGTATTATCGCCTGCTACTATATTCGGCTGTTGCACTAACTGATGCATGAAGGGCAAGTAAACATGTACGCAATCGTTAACACGGGCGGCAAGCAGTACAAGGTCGCCACCGACGATGTCATCACCGTCGAGAAGATCGAGGGCAATGAGGGCGACAAGATCACCCTGCCGGTTATCTTCCTCAACGATGGTAAGAAGATCGTCACCGATCCCGACAAGCTGGCCAAGGCCAAGGTTACCGCTCAGATCGTTGAGCAGTTCAAGGGCGAGAAGCAGCTGGTCTTCAAGTTCCACAAGCGCAAGCGCTATCGTCGTCTGAAGGGTCACCGTCAGCAGCTCACCAAGCTGAAGATCGTGAAGGTTCAGGCTACCTCCCGCGCCAAGAAGGCTGTCAAGGCAGAGGCTGAGGCTGTTGCCGAGGCTCCCGTCGCCGAGTAGATTACACTCGTAACGAAAGAGTAGGTATACACAATGGCACACAAAAAAGGACTCGGTTCCTCCCGTAATGGCCGTGACTCCCGCGGTCAGCGCCTTGGCACGAAGCGCTATGCCGGCCAGACGGTAACCACGGGCACGATTCTCGTCCGTCAGCACGGCACGCACATCCACCCGGGTGAGAACGTTGGCCGTGGTAAGGACGACACGCTGTTCGCGCTGGTCGACGGTACCGTTGAGTTCCACAAGGGTATCAAGCACAGGGTCAGCGTACGCCCGCTCGCGAACGCGTAATTCACCCTTCATAGAGCACATATGTGGGAGGCACTTGGGTTTTAGGATTCAAGGGTCTCCCTCTTTTTTGTAGGAGGCGATTCTGTTGTCACAGTTCACCGATATCAGCCGAATTAACGTTTGCGGCGGCGACGGCGGAGCCGGATGCATGTCGTTTAGGCGCGAGGCATTTGTTCCCAAGGGCGGCCCCGATGGCGGCGACGGCGGTCGTGGCGGCAATGTCGTTATCCAGGCCGATGCTCAGCTGTCCTCGTTGATCGATTACCGCTTTAAGCATCACTTCCGTGCCGAGCGCGGAACGCATGGCCAGGGTGCCCGCCGCAACGGCAAAAGCGGTGAGGACCTGATCCTGAAGGTTCCCATGGGCACCGTGGTGCGCGAGCTCGATCCCGAGACGCAGACCCCGATGTTCGAGATTGCCGACCTGGTGCACGACGGTGAGCGCGTTGTCGTGGCGCCCGGTGGTGCTGGCGGTCTGGGCAACACTCACTTTGTGACGTCGGTGCGCCGCGCGCCCGCGTTTGCCCAGCTGGGCGAGCCGGCCGAGGAACACTGGATCGAGCTCGAGATGAAGCTTATGGCCGATGCCGCGCTCGTGGGCTTTCCCTCGGTGGGTAAGTCTTCGCTCATCGCACGTATGAGTGCCGCCCGCCCCAAGATTGCCGACTACCCGTTTACCACGCTCGTACCCAACTTGGGCATGGTGCGTGCCGGCGAGTACTCCTATGTCGTCGCCGATGTCCCCGGTCTCATCGAGGGCGCGAGCGAGGGGCGTGGCCTGGGCCATCAGTTCCTGCGCCACATTGAGCGCACGGCCCTGATCATGCATGTCGTTGACATGACAGGCGGGTTTGAAGATCGCGATCCGGTCGAGGACTATCGCATTATTAACCGTGAGCTCGAGCAGTATGGCGCAGAGCTCTCGGAGCGCCCGCAGATCGTTGTCGCCAACAAGTGCGATGCGCCGGGCACGGCCGACAAGATCGCCGATCTTAAGCGTGCGGCGCTCGACGATGGCCATATGTTCTTTGCCGTGTCCGCCGTGACGGGTGCCGGACTCAATACGCTGATGCTTGCCGTGGGCGAGCAGGTGGCTAAGCTTCGCGCCGAGCTGGCGGTCTCTGATGAGCCGGTCGATTTGCGCGACGAGGAGTGGGAGCTCCGCCGTCTGCAGCGCGAGAAGCGGTTCCGCATTGTTCAGGAGGAGCCCGGTGCCTTCCGTGTGGTTGGTCGCGCCATCGAGCGCATGGTAATCCAGACCGACTGGGAAAACGAGGAAGCTGTCATCTACCTGCAGCATAAGTTTTCCCGCATGGGTGTTGACGACGCGCTCGAAAAGGCCGGCTGCCGTGCCGGCGACGAGGTTCGCATTTGCCAGCGCGCCTTTGACTTTGAGGGCGCCGAGGACTTCTCGGAATACGAGGACGAGCTCGAGGATGCAGGCGTTGAGGTTATTGACGTAGCGGCCGAGGACGCGGACGTGGTTGATGCCACCGAGGGCTCCGAAGGCACTGCCGAAGTCGACGTCATTGAGACCCCGGAGGGCGAGTAAGCCATGTCGCTGCGCGGTGGAATCGGTCTGCCCGAGCTTCCCATCGAGGACGGGCGGGAGTTTCGGCTTGGCATTATGGGCGGCACCTTCGACCCGATTCATTACGGGCACTTGGTTACCGCCGAGCAGGCGCGCGAGTCGCTCGACTTGGACGCCGTGCTCTTTATGCCGGCCGGCTCTCCCGCCTTTAAGCTCGACAAACCGGTGACGCCCGCCGAGGACCGTTATGCCATGACGGTCCTCGCGACCGCCGCGAACCCAGCCTTTTTGGCAAGCCGGTTCGAGATCGATCGTGCCGGTGTCACCTACACAGCCGATACGCTGCGCGCCCTGCGCGACTTTTACCCGCCTCAGGTAAAGCTCTACTTTATTACGGGCGCCGACGCGATTATCGATATTGTGACATGGCACAATGCTGATGAGATTGCCGAGCTGGCAACCTTTATTGCTGCGACGCGTCCCGGCTTTGACATCGATACGGCGCGAGCGCGGATTAAGGAATCGGGACTGCCATTCGACGTGCGCTATATCCAGATTCCGGCACTGGCGATTAGTTCGACCAACATTCGCAAGCGGGTTGCTCGCGGCATGAGCGTGCGCTATCTTACGAGCGAGTCCGTGCTCGGCTACATTCGCAAGCGCAGGCTATATGCCGATTTGGGCCAAGAAGATTTTGAGTGATGGGGGCTACGTTGTCGGTAGAGGATCAGTTTGAGGGCGATGAGCGCGCGCTGCTCAAGCGCATTCAAGAGCTGCTCGATGTTCGCATGAAAGATAAGCGCAAGCGCTATGTGCATTCGCTGGGTGTTGCCGAGACCGCACTTCATCTGGCCGAGGTCTACGGCGTTGACCGCTTTGATGCGGCTGCCGCCGGCTTAATTCACGACTGGGACAAGGTTCTTTCCGATGACGAGCTCGTGGCCCGCGCGCTTCACTATGGCATCAAGGTTGCCGGCTCTCCTTCCGCCGCGACGCCGCTTTTGCATGGCCCTGTTGCCGCCTATGAGCTTCCGCAGCTTTTTCCCGAGCTGTCACCGGCCGTTTTCCAGGCTGTCGACCGTCACACCGTGGGTGCCTGCGACATGACGCCGCTCGATATGGTGGTCTTTGTGGCAGATGCCATCGAGCCCAACCGTCACGGCGACTATGCCCATGCGCTGCGCAAGATGGTGGGGAAGTCCTCGCTCGATGAGTTGTTCTTCTCCTGTTTTGCGCAGGGTCTGGTCTTTGTGATCCAGTCCGGGCGCTATCTTTATCCCACGGCTATTACGATTTACAACCATTACGCCCAGCTGCGCTAGCTCGGGTGTGTCTAGAAAGAGGTATTCCATGGCCGACGAGACCATGACTGACGAGCAGATTCTTGAAGGTGTGGAGCACAAGAGTTTCGCTGCCACGTCCGACCGCACCGCCGCCTCGCTGTCCGCGAGCGGTGTCGCCGCCGAGGATGTCGCCCGCGCCGCCGCGCAGGCCGCCTACGACAAGAAGGGCGAGGACGTGCAGGTGCTCGACCTGACCGAGCTTTCCGACGTGTGCGACTACTTTGTGCTTGCCACCGGTACCAACAACCGCCAGGTCGATTCGATTGTCGACGAGATCGAGGAGAAGGTTGCCGAGGCTTGCGGCGAGCATCCGTTCTCCATCGAGGGCCGCGAGCAGAAGACCTGGATGCTCATGGACTACGGCTCGGTTGTCGTCCATGTCTTCACTCCCGAAGCCCGCGACTTTTACCGCCTAGAAAAGCTCTGGGGTGACGCCCCCCAGCTCCCCCTCGACCTCCTCTAGTGGCTCATTTGATATGGGGCTTTTAGCTAGCCTCGCGCATTTCGCCGGGCAGTTGCGGTTTTCCGCACCTGCCCGGCTTTCTATTTTTACAAAGGCGGTTAATCATTGAAGCGGGATTGGCGGCCGAAAGATAGGGCGGTGTCGCCGAACTTGTCTCGGACGGCATCGATCGCGACTGAGAGGTCGCGACGGTCGCTTGATTGGGCTCCGCGGTCGTCGACTTCGCAGAACAGGTCGGTCTGGATGCCGCCCTGATGGTCAAAGTCGCTCATCCCGATACCCGCCAGACGCACATGCATGCCTTCCTGCCAGATGTTGTCGAGCAGTTCGAGCGCAACCGCCACAAAGATGTTCTCATCGTCGGTGGGGTGGGGAAGCCGCCGCTGCGCCGTGCGTCCGCTGCCATACGAATACTTAAGCTTGAGCGTTACCGTGCCGCCCGTCAGTCCCTGACGGCGCAGGCGGCGTCCAACCGACTCTCCCAACAGCGCAATCGCCGCTTCGATGTCCCCACGCTCAGTCAAATCTTTCGCAAAGGTGCGCTCATTGCTCACGGATTTAACCTCGCGTTCCTCATCGAGGCTTGTTACTTCGGATATTTCGAGTCCCAGCGCACGCTGGCGCATGCGTTCGCCGTTGACGCCAAAAATAGAGGCCAAGGTTGATTCCGGTGAACGTGACAGCTCGCCGAGCGTGTAGATGCGCATGCGGCGCAGTCGCTCCTCGGCCGAGCGCCCGATGCCGCTCATGGCAGATACCGGCAGCGCGGCCAAAAAGCGCTGCTCGGTTCCGGGGCGCACGATGGTCAGCCCAAACGGCTTATCCCGCTCGCTTGCGATCTTTGCGACCGTCTTGTTGCAGCCCACGCCAATGGAGCAGGTCACTCCCAGCGCTGCCACGCGGTCGCTTATACGCCGCGCAACCAGTAGCGGGTCTTCGGGCGCAAAGCGACCCGGTGTGATATCGATAAAGGCTTCGTCGATGGATACGCGCTCAACGCGCGGCGTCTCCTCGGCAAGAATCGCCATGACCTGCGCGCTCACCTCGCGGTAGCGATCAAAGTGCCCGTGCGTCCAAATGGCTTGCGGGCACAAGCGCCGCGCCTCGGCCGAGGCCATGGCAGAGTGCACGCCAAAGCGACGTGCCTCATACGAACACGTGGACACGACGCCACGCGAATCGGCGTCTCCGCCCACGATGAGCGGCTTTCCGCGCCATTCGGGATGATCGAGCATCTCCACGCTCGCAAAAAACGCATCGAGGTCCATGAGGCCCACCGCCGGACCCGTCCAGGGCGGCGGCGTGACGCCCATGGCATCCTCATAACCGTATGTATGTTCGCGTCTTTCCATGTCATGAGTATACCGCGCAGCTCATGTGGGGTGCGTGTATGTGCTTGCAAATCCCGAATTCTTGTCTAAGATATGGATTTGCCCTCGACTACACCGAAGAAGTTGGTCTCACGGACTTCACCTGCCCGCGTCGATGGCGTATTATGTTCAACTGTTTGTTTGTAGTTGCAGCCTAAAGCTGCTTGGTTGGAGGAGTTTCCTTTGGCAGTCAAGATTCGCCTTGCTCGTCACGGCGCTAAGAAGCGTCCGTACTACCGTGTCGTCGTCGCCGATTCCCGCGCCCCGCGTGACGGTCGTATCATCGAGGAGGTTGGCCGCTACAACCCGATGACCGCCCCCAAGACCATCAATCTCGACCTCGAGAAGATCGCCGACTGGCAGTCCAAGGGCGCTCAGCTCACCGACGCCGTCGCCGCTCTGGTCAAGGCCGCCAACGAGGGCGAGAAGACCGAGACCGTCGTCAAGAAGTCCAAGAAGCAGCTCGCCAAAGAGGCCGAGGCCGCTAAGGCTGCCGCTGAGGCCGCTGAGGGCGCCGAGGAGTAAATCGTGCCTGAGGTTGACGCTGCACAGCTCGAGGGTGAGGCAATGCTCTCAGATCGCATCGCCGATCTCGTCGAATATCTCGTTGTTCAGATCGTCGACGACCCGGATTCCGTGAGCCTTGAGGTCATCGATGGTGACGACGCCTCCACGATTGAGGTTTCGGTCGCCGAGGATGACGTCGCTAAGGTCATCGGCCGTCGTGGCCGTACCATCAAGGCCATTCGCACGCTCGCCCGTGCACTGGCCGCTCGCCTCGACACTGCTGTCGAGGTAGAGGTTCTGGGCTAGGACCTTGAGGTCCCAGTACAAAAACATCGCCCGTGTGGTCAAGCCGCACGGAAGGAAGGGGGAGGTCCTCGCGCAGCCGCTGCGGGGGCTTCCTTCTGTATTAGAGCCGGGTATGCGCGTCGCCCTGACGCCGCCGGCGCTCAAGCGCGACCGCTTTTGCACGGTCGTGTCCGTCACCGATACGGGCGATGGCGATCTGGTCTCGTTTGAGGGCATTGACGACTTGACGGCCGCCGAGGGCATCACGGGATGCTATGTGTTGGCAAATCGTGACGATTTTGAGCTCGATTCACTCGACGCCGCCTATTCCGACCTGATGGGTCGCGAGGTGGTCGACGAGCGCTTCGGTTCACTCGGTACGATCGTCGAGATCATGTCGACGCCCGCTAACGATGTTTGGGTCGTCGAGGGCGATCGGTACGGCGAGGTACTGATTCCCGTGATCGAGCAGGTTGTGCTCGATCTTCCCGACACAGGAACAATTTCCGTCCACGTTATGGACGGCCTGATCGATATGGACAAGTAGGGAGGACAACATGCTGATTGAGACCCTTTCGGTCTTTCCCGAGATGTTTGAGCCCGTCATGTCCACATCGATTTTGGGCCGCGCCCGCAAGGCCGGCCTTTTTGATTTTAAGGCGTATAACCTGCGCGACTGGACGCACGACCGCCATCGTACCGTCGATGACGAGCCGTACGGCGGCGGGCAGGGCATGCTCATGAAGGTCGAGCCCATTGCCGAGGCAATCGAGGCAATCAGCTCCGAGGGTCCTAAGCCCACCGTGGTGTTTTTTACCCCCTGTGGCGAGTCCTTTACACAGCATGTGGCCGAGCGCCTGCTCAAAAGTGAGCGCTTGCTGTTTGTGTGCAGCCGCTACGAGGGCGTCGACGAGCGCGCGTATGCGTATGCCGATGAGCGTCTGTCGATCGGCGACTACGTGCTTACGGGCGGCGAACTTCCCGCTATGGTCGTTGCCGATGCCGTCGTGCGCCTCATTCCCGGCGCCCTTGGTGACGAGATGAGCAACGTCGACGAGTCGTTCTCGACCGCCGAGGACGGAGGCCTGCTCGAGTATGCGCAGTACACCCGTCCTGCCGAATTCAACGGCGAGGGCGTGCCGCCCGTGCTCGTGAGCGGTGACCATGCCAAGGTTGACGCCTGGCGCCGTAAGAATGCCATCGAGCGCACCTGCCGCTGGCGTCCCGACCTGATCGAGACGGCGCGGCTTACGCCCCAGGAGCGCGCATACGCGCAGGAGATTCTGGACGCTTCGTATTCGCAGAGCGAGGAGTGAGAATGGTTCCATCGCAGCATTCCGCGTTGAGGGGCGCCTTTGAGTGGATCGCGGTCATCGCAATCGCGCTCGTGGCCACCTTCCTGATCCGCACCTTTGTGGTCGAGCCCTTTGTGGTGCCCACCGGCTCCATGGAGGACACGATCGAGATTGGCGACCAGATCCTGGCGCAAAAGGTGAGCCTGGAGCTCGGGCAGCCTGTCAAACAGGGCGATATCGTGGTGTTTCGCAACCCCGATGCCACCTCCGAGCACGACGTTCTTGTCAAGCGCGTTATCGCCACGGCCGGCCAGACGGTCGATTTGCAGGACGGTCGCGTGGTCGTTGACGGCCAGGCACTCGATGAGGACTATACGACCGGCATGAGTTGGCCGCTTTCGGTCCAGGCGCCCGCCGCCCAGGTGAGCTATCCCTACACCGTCCCCGATGACTGTGTGTGGGTGATGGGCGACAATCGAGAGAACTCTGCCGACTCACGCTACTTTGGTCCCGTCGATCGCTCCGATTTGATCGCTGTGGCGCTTGTGCGCTACTGGCCGCTCAACCGCATCGGCGCTATCGACTAAAAACCGCTATAGTACAGTACCTAACCGTGTAATCGTTTCGACGAGGGGATATTAGAGGCATGAACGCTTCATCGCTTTCCTTCCAAGACATCATCCTGCGCCTCCAGCAGTACTGGGGCGAGCAGGGCTGCGTCATTATGCAGCCCTATGACTCCGAGGTCGGTGCCGGTACCTTCCATACCGCGACCACGCTGCGCTCGCTCGGTCCCGCCGAGTGGCGCACCTGCTATGCGCAGCCCTGCCGCCGTCCCGCCGACGGCCGCTACGGCGAGAACCCTAACCGCATGCAGCACTACTATCAGTTCCAGGTGCTCATTAAGCCCTCTCCGGTTAATGCTCAGGAGCTTTACCTGGGGTCTCTTGCTGCCATTGGCCTGGACCCCAACGACCATGACGTCCGCTTTGTCGAGGATGACTGGGAGAGCCCGACCCTGGGCGCCTGGGGCCTTGGCTGGGAGGTTTGGCTCAACGGCATGGAGGTCACGCAGTTTACGTACTTCCAGCAGGTGGGCGGCATCGAGGTCGACCCCGTGCCCGTCGAGATCACCTATGGCCTGGAGCGTATCGCCATGTATGCCCAGGGCGTCAACTCCGTTTACGACCTGGTGTGGAGCTACCTGCCCGACGGTACGCCCATGACCTATGGCGACGTGTTCCTCGAGAACGAGCGCGAGTTCAGTGCCTATAACTTTGAGGTCGCCAACGTCGAGATGATGCGTCAGAAGTTTGACGACTACGAGGCCGAGTGCCATTCCTGCCTGGAGCGCAAGCTGCCGCTGCCAGCGTATGACTGTGTCATGAAGTGCAGCCACGCTTTCAACCTGCTCGATGCCCGCGGCGCCCTGTCCGCGGTCGAGCGTGCCAACTACATCCTGCGCGTCCGCGCCGTCGCCAAGGCGTGCTGCGAGGCCTATATGGCCGAGGTCGCCGGAGTCAACGAGAATGCCGACCAGGAAGGCGAGGTGGCGTAAGCCATGGCAGACGCTAAGGATTTCCTGTTTGAGATCGGTACGGAGGAAATGCCCTCCGCACCGCTGAACAATGCTGTCAAGCAGCTTGGCACCATGATCGCCAAGGGCCTCGACGAGGCCGGTCTGGCCCATGGCGAGGTCCGCGTGATCTCGAGTCCGCGTCGCCTGGCTGCGCTCGTGGCCAACGTCGCCACCGCGACCGATGAGGTTCACGAGGTCAAGCGTGGCCCTGCGGCCAACATCGCCTTCGACGCTGGCGGTAACGCCACCAAGGCCGCCCAGGGCTTCGCCCGCAAGTGCGGTGTGGCTGCCGAGGATCTGGTCCGTCGCGAGGACACCGACGGCCGTGAGTACGTCTTTGCCGAGAAGAACATTCCTTCTGCTCCGGCTACTCCGATCCTGACGGCCCTGTGCGAGAAGACCATCGCCGGCCTGCAGTGGCCCAACTACCGTAGTCAGCGCTGGGGCCACGAGCACGCCACCTTCGTGCGCCCGGTCCGCTGGATCTGCTGCCTTCTGGGCGAGGATGTTGTGCCCGTGTCGTTTGCCGACGTGACGAGCGGCAACACTACGCGCGGCCATCGCGTGCTTGGCCCCGGTGACCACGTTGTCGCTAGCCCCGCCGCCTACGAGCAGGTGCTCGAGGACGCCGGCGTGCTTTCTGCCGAGCGCCGTCGCGAGGCGATTCTAGCCGGTATCGCCGAGGTCGAGGCTGCCCGTCCCGGCTGCCATGTCGATACGCCCAAGAAGGTCTTCGAGGAGGTTATCAACCTCTGCGAGTGGCCGACGGTGCTCGTCGGTACCTTCGATGAGGAGTTCCTCAAGGTCCCGCACGAGATCATCTGCGAGTCCATGCTCACCAACCAGCGCTACTTCCCGATCTATGACAGCGAGGGCAAGCTTACGCGTGAGTTCGTGGTCGTCTCCAACAGCAAGCCCGAGAATGCCGAGCGCGTGATCGACGGCAACGAGCGCGTCGTGCGCGCCCGTCTGGACGACGCTAAGTTCTTCTACGAGGAGGACCTGAAGATCTCCCTCGACGAGTTCCGCGAGCGTCTGGCCAAGGTCGCCTTCCAGGAGAAGCTCGGTAGCGTGCTCGCCAAGTCCGAGCGTATTGAGCAGCTCGCGCTCGCTATTGCCCGCGAGGCTCATCTGGGCGCCCACCTTGCCGCCGATGCCGCTCGCGCCGCGCACCTGTGCAAGGCCGACCTGGTCTCCAATGCCGTTGTCGAGTTCACGAGCCAGCAGGGCGTGATGGGTGGTTACTACGCCTGCGCGATGGGGGAGAACGACGAGGTCGCTCATGCCATTCGCGATCACTATCGTCCCCGCTTTGCCGGCGACGAGCTGCCCGAGGGCACCGCTGGCTGCATCGTGGCCTGCGCCGACAAGCTCGATACCATCGCCGGTATCTTTGCCATCGGCGAGCCCCCGACCGGCTCCTCCGACCCCTACGCGCTGCGTCGTGCCGCTATCGGCATCATCAACATCCTGCGCGACCGTCTGCCGATCGATCCCACGTCGCTCATCGACTTCGCCCTTGAGCTCTACAGTGAGCAGGGCATTGAGTTCGACGCCGCCGAGGTCGCCCAGCAGGTTCGCGACTTCTTCCATGGCCGCCTGGTGAGCATGGCCCGCGACGAGAAGATCCCGGCCGATACCGTCGCCGCCGTCTCCGCGGTGCACATCATTGCCCCGTCCGTCTTCTTCGCCCGCTGCGCCGCCCTCGACGAGGCCCGCAAGAACGACGCCGAGACCTTCGATAACCTGGCCACCGCCTATGCCCGCGCCGCGCATATCTCCAAGCCCGTGTTGGGTGCGGAGTACGACCGCAGCCTGATGGGCGAGGTTGAGCTTGCGCTTGCCGATGCCTCCGAGGCTGCCCAGACCGCTGTCGATGCCGCCCTCGCTGCCGAGGATTACCCGGCCGCATTTGCCGCCCTCGCCGCCCTTCGCGCCCCCATCGACCGTTTCTTCGACGAGGTTATGGTCATGGACAAGGACGAGCAGCTTCGCGATAATCGCCTTAAGCTGCTCAACCGCTTTGAGGCCGTTTTCTCCGGCATCGCCAACATCGGTGAGCTTGCCCGCAAAAAGTAAGCTAGCCTGCGCGTAAGCGCAAAAGGAGCCCCGCATGGATTGCCCGGTCACCGCTCGTCCCACCGTTATCGTTATCTCCGACTCGCTCGGTGATACCGCTTGTGAGGTGGTGCTTGCGGCGTCCGGGCAATTTGATGAAGGGGCTTTTCGTCTTTTGCGCCTGCCCAAGGTGACCTCGGTGGAGCAGGTCAAGTCGTTTGTGGGTCCGCGTGTCGATGCGGACCATCGCGATATTGCCGTGTTCCACACCATTGTCGATCCGGCGCTTCGCGCCCGCGTCCTCGATTACCTGGGCATGCTGCATATCCGTTCGGTCGACCTGATCGGCCCGACGCTTGCCGTCCTGTCCTCGCTTATCGGTGCGTCGCCCAAGGGTGTCGCGGGTGTGATTCATAAGACCGACGACCGTTATTTCCATCGCATCGAGGCCATGGAGTATTTTGTTGAGCACGATGACGGGCGCGGGTGCGATGATCTGTCGGGTGCCGATATCGTGCTGCTGGGTGTGTCGCGTACTTCCAAGACGCCGCTGTCGATGTATTTGGCCTATCAGGGCTACAAGGTCGCCAATGTCCCACTGGCTCATGGTATGGAGCCGCCAAAGTCGATTTATCAGGTTGATCCGATGAGGTTGTTTGGCTTGATTTCGACCGTCGACGTTATTTCTGAAATTCGCGATAGCCGCTTGGGTGATGACTACGCCCGCGCCGTCGCCGGCTCCTATGCCGAGCCTGAGAGCGTGCGCAGCGAGCTCGAGGAAGCCCGTGCCCTCATGAAGCGTTTGGGCTGCTTTGTGGTGCGCACCGACGGCAAAGCCATCGAGGAAAGCGCTGCCGAGATCATTGCCCACCTCGAAGAGATTCAGGAAGCCAGGGCCCGCCGTGCCGTCCGTCGCGCTCAACAAAGCTAGCTTATGTGGGACGGGTTTGTCTGGGTAGCTAAAATAGCCCCGTCCCAAATTAGCTACCCAAAGAGACTACCTCAAAATAATGCATGATTATGGTAAAGCGATTTAGCAGTTATTACCGCTTTTGACCTGCAAGTTACTTGCAGTGGTATCTTCATAAGGCAACCACCTTTACCTACCGTTTACCGTCATATTTACCACGTTTACCAAACCGCGCATCCTCTGCTCAAGCCTGTCCAAAACCCGCCGTATAGTTCCCTCACGGCTCGCATCCGGCGGGCCAATTCGTTACCACGGTCGTGCGCGAGAGCGCATGGAAGGGGAAGTATCGTGAGCGATTGCAAGAGGGTTTACCGTTTTGGAACCGACGCCCAGGGCACCTGTGTCACCGAGGGTGACAAGTCCATGAATTTCGTGCTTGGCGGCAAAGGCGCAAACCTTGCCGAGATGAGCCGCATCGGCCTGCCGGTCCCCGGTGGCTTTACCATTACCTGCCAGACCTGTGTTGCGTACTCCGGTGCCGGTAACGTCTGGCCCGAGGGCGCACTCGATGAGATCGTTGCCGCCGAGGCAGACCTCGAGGCCCGCTGCGGCAAAAAGCTCGGCGATGCCTCCGATCCGCTGCTCGTATCGGTTCGCTCGGGCGCTCCGTTCTCCATGCCCGGTATGATGGACACAGTCCTCAACCTGGGCCTCAATGACGATTCCGTTCAGGGCCTTATCGCCCAGACGCAAAACCCGCGTTTTGCCTGGGATAGCTACCGCCGCTTTATCCAGATGTTCTCCAACGTCGTCATGGGCGTCGACGCCGACCTGTTCGAGAATGCTCTGACCCAGGCACGCCTGGTCGCCGGCGTTCGTGTCGATTCCGAGCTTTCGGCCGAGGACCTGCAGGAGCTCGTCGAGACCTTCAAGGGCATCTTCTCCGAGAACGTCGAGGCCGCCCTGTACCCCGAGCTCGAGGTCGCTGACGGCAAGCCCGTCTTCCCGCACGACCCGGAGCTCCAGCTGCGTCTTGCCATCCAGGCCGTCTTTGGCAGCTGGATGAACGAGCGCGCCTGCATCTACCGCAAGCAGCATGGTATCTCCGACGAACTCGGCACCGCCGTCAACGTTCAGGCTATGGCCTTTGGCAATAAGGGCGAGACCTCCGCGACCGGCGTCGCCTTTACGCGCAACCCGGCCGACGGCACCAAGGAGTTTTACGGCGACTTTCTGGTTAACGCCCAGGGCGAGGACGTCGTCGCCGGCATCCGCAATACCGAGCCCATCGCCGACCTCAAGACCACCCCGGGCCTCGAGTCTGCAGGTGAGGAGCTCGAGCGCGTGTTCCTGACCCTCGAGGATCATTATCGCGATATGTGCGATATCGAGTTCACCATCGAACAGGGCAAGCTCTGGATGCTCCAGACCCGCGTGGGCAAGCGTACCGCCACGGCCGCCCTGCGCATCGCCATCGAGATGGTCGAGGAGGGCCTGATCACGCGCGAGGAAGCCGTGGGGCGCATCGACCCCGCACAGCTCGATCAGCTCCTGCACCCGCAGTTCGATGCCTCCAAGAAGTATGAGGCACTTGCTACCGGCCTTAACGCCAGCCCCGGTGCCGCCGTGGGCGAGGTCGTGTTCTCGAGCGATGACGCCGTCGCGCGCGCCAACGAGGGTCACAAGGTCATTTTGGTTCGCTGGGAGACCAACCCCGATGACCTGAAGGGCATGGTCGCCGCCGAGGGCATCCTCACCAGCCATGGTGGCAAGACGAGCCACGCAGCCGTTATCGCCCGCGGCATGGGTACGCCCTGCGTCTGCGGTGTCGAGCGCTTCCATATCGACGCTGCCGAGAAGGTCGTGCACATCGAGGGCAGCGACCGCGTGCTGCGCGAGGGTGATGTCATCTCCATCGACGGTACCCAGGGCATCGTCGTCGACGGCGCCGTCGACCTGGTTTCGGCCGAGCTCACCGGCGACCTGGACACCATCCTGTCCTGGGCCGACGAGATCCGTTTGGACGAGACCTGCGGCCACGCCAACCACGTGCGCGTTAACGCCGACAACCCCGAGGATGCCGCGCTCGCGCTCGAGTTTGGCGCCGAGGCCATCGGCCTGTGCCGCACCGAGCATATGTTCCTGGGCGACCGCAAGAACATCATCCAGAGCTTTATCCTGTCCGATGACGAGGCCGTAAAGCAGCAGGCCCTGGCCGACCTGCTCAAGGTCCAGACCGAGGACTTCCTGGCGATGTTCAAGACCATGTCCGGTCGCGATGTGGTCGTGCGTCTGCTCGATCCGCCGCTGCACGAGTTCCTTGACGATCCGCGTGAGCTTGAGGTCGCCATCACCAAGAAGGAGGCCGCCGGCGCCAGCGAGGAAGAGCTTGCCGCCCTGCGTGCCCGCCTGCGTCGTATCGACGGCATGGTCGAGTCCAACCCCATGCTGGGCTTGCGCGGCGTGCGCCTGTCCGTCGTCTTCGGTGACCTGCCGCTCATGCAGGTCCGTGCCGTGGCAACGGCTGCCGCCCGCCTTATCAAGGAAGGCGTCGACCCGCGTCCCGAGATTATGGTTCCGCTCGTTTCCATTACGGCCGAGCACGTTCAGACTCGCGAGGTCATCGAGCGCGTGATCGCCGAGGTCTCCTCCGAGGAAGGTGTCGAGCTCAACATTCCCGTGGGTACGATGCTCGAGCTGCCGCGCGCTTGCATGGTCGCCGACGAGATCGCGCAGCACGCCGACTTCTTCTGCTTTGGCACCAACGACCTCACCCAGACGACCTTCGGTTTCTCGCGTGACGACGCCGAGGCTAAGTTCATTCCGCTGTACCTGCATAAGAAGATCTTGAAGGACAACCCCTTCGAGACCATCGACACGGCAGTACTCGAGCTGGTGCGCATGGCCGTGGCGAAGGGTCGCGCTACCAACCCCGACATGCACTTTGGCGTGTGCGGCGAGCACGGCGGCGACCCCAAGTCCATCAAGGGCCTGTTTAACGTGGCCGATGTGGACTATGTGTCCTGCTCGCCTTACCGCGTGCCCCTGGCGCGTCTGGCTGCCGCTCAGGCCAAGCTCGAGGCCAAGCGCAACGCCTAGCGCCCTGCGCATCGACGCCTGGCATAGTCCCCCTTCATACCGCCCGTCTCATTCGTGAGGCGGGCGGTTATCATGTGCGGGTTTTGTCTTTTTGTCTGCGTAAAAAATTGTTCTTGCAGCGCAAACCCGCGCGTGTATACTCGAATACGTTTGTTCAACTACGTGCCGGCCAGGGTGGTACGGCACCTCTAGAAGAGTAAGGAATTGCACATGGATTACATCCGCGCAATCGAGCGTCAGCAGATCCGCGAGGACATTCCTCAGGTTCGCGTCGCCGACAACGTCAAGGTTCACTACCGCATTAAGGAAGGCGACCGCGAGCGCATCCAGGTCTTCCAGGGCGACGTCATCCGCATGGCCGGCGCCGGTGCCCGCGAGACCTTCACCGTCCGCAAGATGTCCTTCGGTGTCGGTGTTGAGCGTACCTTCCCGCTTCACAGCCCCAAGATCGCCAAGCTCGAGGTCGTTCGTCATGGTCGCGTCCGTCGCGCCAAGCTGTACTACCTCCGCGACAAGGTGGGCAAGGCTGCTCGCATCCCCGAGAAGCGCTAAGAAGATCGCAGCGTCTGTCCACTCGTTTGGACACAAGGGTCACCTTCGGGTGGCCCTTCTTTTTATCTGATTTGCATGCAAGGAGGGCCTGGTATGGCCAACATGACGAGCTCGGTTTCGGCATCGCAGGTTGCCGGTGAGTTGGCGAGCGCTACGTTTGAGGAGATTCCCGCCCTCGTGGAGCATTATCGCGAGGACCCACGCCAGCAGGTGATCAAGGCTTGTGAACGCGCCCTCAAACGCCATGCCAAAGAGCTTGCCGAGCGCGAGCGTGTCAATGACATGTACGAGCTTATGCATGAGCTTGGTGGCGATGGGGTGGTCGTTGGTGTCGACGAGGTGGGCCGCGGATCGGTGGCCGGTCCTTTGACGGTATGCGCCGTCTGTCTTCCTATGGAGCCGCGCGTCTGGGGTATCAACGATTCCAAAAAGCTCACGCCCGCGCGCCGCGAGTTGCTCTCGGTGAAGATAGCCGAGGTGGCGACGGCAATTGGTTTTTGCCATATCGCGCCTAAGGATATCGATGAGATGGGCATGGCCCGCGCCATTCGAGCCGCTGTCGCGGGCGCCGTGGCCGATACGGGGCTCGAGCCCGATTGCGTGCTTATGGACGGTAACCCCTTGGGCGCCGTTCCCAACGAGCGCGACGTGGTGAAGGGCGATGCCAAAATCGCCTGCATCGCCGCGGCGTCCATCATGGCCAAGGTCACGCGTGACGAGATGATGGTCGAGTACGACGCCGAGTATCCCGAGTACCATCTGGCCGAGTCGAAGGGCTATGCAAGCCCCGAGCATATCGAGGCCATTCGCAAACATGGGCTTTGTCCACTGCACCGCGTGAGCTTTTGCGGAAACTTTCTGCAGACTGAGCGCCTTTTCTAGGTCAATTGTGGAGACAGGGACCTCAGGGGTTTTATAAACCTGCTGGAAGCGGGCCGTATGCAACACCATTGCTGCGTACGGCCCGTTTTTTGACGGCATTTGGTCAGCTTTTGGTTTGCTTCCGGTACTTACCCGCATGAAAGGTGCCCTCATCATCGGGGCAATGCAGTGTGCGGGAAAGGAGACCCCATGAGTGCCGCAAGCAAAAAGAGCAAGACGCAGCAACTCAAGGAGCGTTGGGAAAACGGCGAGCTCGACTGTGGGGCGATGGCGCCCGACTTTATCAAGGGACTCAGTCCCCGCGAGCTGGGCATGCTGGGCGAGCTGATCACCATCGACTACTTTAACGAGCGCGGCTACACCTTGCTGGAGCAGGGTTATCGTTGCACCGAGGGCGAGGCCGATCTGGTGCTGCTCGATGAGCTCGACGATGTCGTGGTGATGGCCGAGGTCAAAACCAGACGAGTTGCACTGGATTGCAGCACGCGGGTCTTTCCCGAGGAGGCCGTGGACGCCCAAAAGCAACGCCGCTACCGCCGCATCGCAAGTTGCTACCTCATGGAGCATTATCCGCTCAAGGCGATTCGCTTCGATGCCGTGGGCGTCACCATTCGTGGCGGGCATATCGCCGAGATCGAGCATCAGTACAACGCGTTCGATTGGCAGGTGTCGTGATGGCGTTCGAGACGTTTGCCGTTCACGCGGCCTGCATCCGCGGCGTCGAGGCGATTCACGTCACGGTCGAGGTCTCGCTTGCCGGTGGCGTTCCGGGGATCCAGATGCTCGGCATTCCGAGCATGGAGGTGATGGAGTCACGCGGTCGTATTCGCTGCGCGATGCGCTCCGCCGGGTTCGAGATCCCGCGCTCGGGCATTACGGTCAATCTGGCGCCTGGCGATATTCGCAAGACCGGTAGCGGCTTTGATCTGCCCATCGCCATCGCGGTATTGGCGGCCGATGGTCAGATTCCCCGCGACAACCTCGATCGCTGCCTTATCGCCGGCGAGCTCGGCTTGGACGGTACGGTGCTTCCCGTCAAGGGCGAGGTGGCGTTTCAGCTATTGGCGCGTGATATGGGGCTGTCCTTTATCGCCGGCAGGTCCGATCAGCATGTGCCGCTTGCGGGCGTGGATTGTGGATTCATCGATCATTTGTCTCAGCTTGCCCATGGCATGGGCGATGCCGCGCGGCACTACTTGGATTCTGAAGTGCTCGAGGCGACCTTTGAGCCCGAGCTCGACTATGCCGACGTACTGGGGCAGGAGGTCGCCAAGCGCGGCATGGCGCTTGCGGCGGCAGGAGAACTCGGCTTGCTCATGATCGGGTCCCCGGGATCGGGCAAGACGATGCTCGCGCGTCGTATGACCGGCATCCTGCCCGAGCTTTCCGTTGAGGATCAACAGGAGGCGCTGTGCATCCATTCGGTTTTGGGTGAGAACATTGATGGCTTGTTGGCAGGGCACCGGCCCTTCCGCAGTCCCCATCACAGTATTTCGACCGCAGGTCTTATCGGCGGTGGGCGCCCGGTGCACCCGGGTGAGATCAGCCTTGCTCATGGCGGCGTGCTATTTTTGGACGAGCTTGCTGAGTTTCCCACGGGTGTGCTGCAGACGCTGCGTCAGCCCATCGAACGCGGCTATGTGAGGATCGTACGCGTCGACGGGGCTTTTACCTTCCCGTCGCGCTTTCAGCTGCTGGCTGCGAGCAATCCCTGCCCCTGCGGCTTTTTGGGCGATCGTGAGGTACCGTGTCGCTGCTCGGCGGCGATGGTCGAGCGCTATCGGTCAAAGCTGCGCGGTCCTTTGGCCGACCGTATCGACATGATGATCGATGTGACCCGTCCCGACCCTCAGGTGATTATCGAGGGTGCGGAGGGTATGTCGTCTGCCGAGTTACGTGACTACGTTGTGCGCGGTCGCGCTTTTCGCGCTTGGCGCGAATCCCGTATGGACGATGCGGATGCCGAGGCCGAGGATGACGAGACACGGTCCATTGACGGCGTCGTTTCGACCTTTGAGCTCGATGATGCGGCGGAGAAGTGTGTGCTCGGCCTGTCGAAGCGCACGCATCTCACGGGCCGCGGCATCGTGCGCCTGGTGCGTATCGCGCGTACCATCGCCGACGTCGCCGAGAGCGAGCAAGTGACGCAGGACTACGTGCTCGAGGCGGCGATGTACCAGGGAAGGAGGGACCAATGATGGCCGAGGGGACCTTCGAGCTGCATCCAGGTGACGCGTTGTATCCCGAGACCGTTTTGGAGCTTTCTGATGTACCCCTGACACTCTATGTGCGCGGCAACCCCGAGGTGCTTTCGACGCCCGCGCTCTCCATCATCGGCGCGCGCAAGGCCTCTCCGTATGGTCTTGCCGTGGCAGAGCTTGCGGCAAAGGTTGCGGTCGAGGCGGGCGTGACGGTAGTTTCGGGCGGCGCGGTCGGTTGTGACCAGGCCTCGGGTTGGGCTGCGGTCAATGCCGGCGGCAAACACGTCGTGGTGCTGGGGACGGGCGCCGACGTGGTCTACCCGCGTTCGAGCGCGGGGCTTATTACGCGCACGCTCGATACGGGTGGCGCGGTCGTGTCGATCTCTCCGTGGGGCATGGGTCCGCGCAAGTTTGCCTTTCCGCGCCGCAATCGCGTGATCGCGGCCCTGTCGCAAGCCCTCTTTGTATCCGAGGCGGGTATGCCTTCCGGGACGTTTTCTACAGCCGAGGCTGCTATGGATTTGGGGCGAGAACTTCTTGCCGTGCTGGGGTCGATCCTATCGCCCGAGTCGCGTGGCACGAATTACCTCATTGCGAACGGTGCCTGCTGCATCATCGACGAGGAATCTATCGAGATGGCTATTTCACGCATCTACGGCACCCTGCGCTACTCGCGCCCCGATGCTCCCGGCATTGCCGACCTGGATCAAACACAGCAGACCGTGATGCATGCACTCATCGCCTCTCCGCTCAAGGTCGACGACATCGCGGCACTCGTCTCGCTCGATGCCGTTGGCGTACTTAAGCTCCTGGGTTCGCTTGAGCTCGAGGGCCTTATCGAGCGCATGATGGATGGAAGGTATGCGCCCTCCAAGTTTGCCCTTCACGCCCAGACACCCTTCGGTCACAATGGAAAACATGTCAATTAGAAAGGTGTTTGCAGATGCTGTTTGATCAGGTGACGGTTATCGGTGGCGGTCTGGCGGGTTCGGAGTGCGCGATTCAGCTGGCGGATCGCGGGTTTTCCGTAAAGCTGTGCGAGATGCGCCCCCAGGTGAGCTCCCCGGCCCACCATACCGATCACCTGGCAGAGCTCGTCTGCTCCAATTCGTTTAAGTCGACCCGTCCGGATTCCGCGGCTGGTTTGCTGAAGGCCGAGCTTAAGCGCATGGGTTCAGTCCTGCTCGATTGCGCCCATCGCGCGGCTGTTCCCGCCGGCGGTGCCCTGGCGGTCGACCGCGTCAAGTTTTCCGAGCTTGTCGAGGCCGAGGTTGCCGCCCGTCCCAATATCGAGGTCGCGCACGGCGAGGTCACGCAGATTCCCGAGGGCCACGTGGTCATTGCCGCGGGCCCGCTGTGTTCACCGGCGCTGAGCGAAGAGGTCATGAAGCTCGTCGGTGGCGACGCCCTTGCGTTCTTCGATGCCGCGGCGCCGATCGTCGATGCCTCCACGCTCGATATGGACGTGCTGTTTTCGCAGTCGCGCTACGAGGAGCAGGGGAGCGGCGACTATCTCAACGCTCCGCTCAACAAGGAGGAGTACGAGGCCTTTATCGAGGCACTTACCACTGCCGACCGCGTGGTGCTCAAAGACTTTGAGGGCGGCGATCTGTTCCAGGCCTGCCAACCTGCCGAGGAAGTTGCGCGCACCGGCAAGGACGCCATTCGCTTTGGCGCCATGAAGCCCGTCGGCCTCACCGACCCGCGTACCGGACGTCGCCCCTGGGCGGCGATCCAGCTGCGCGCCGAGAACAAGGAGAAGACCGCCTATAACCTGGTGGGCTTCCAGACCAACCTGACCTTTGGCGAGCAGAAGCGCGTCTTCCATATGGTGCCGGGCCTGGAGAACGCTGAGTTCTTCCGCTACGGTGTCATGCACCGCAATACCTTTGTCGACGCCCCGCACGTGCTCGATGGCACCTTCGCCGTGCCCGGTACCGGTGTGCGCCTGGCCGGTCAGATCACCGGCACCGAGGGGTACATGGAAGCCGTGGCGACAGGTCTGCTCGCGGCGCTCAACACCTATGCCGATGCTATCGGTGCCGCGGGCGTCGAGTTGCCGCGTGTGGGTGCCCTGGGTGCGCTCGTGGGCTATGCGACCGATCCTGCCACCGTGGGCTATCAGCCCATGCATGTCAACTTTGGCCTGGTGCCGCCACTCGAGGATGGTAAGCGCCACAGCAAGCGCGACCGCTACCAGGCCTATACGGACCGTGCGCTCGAGGCCCTTGATGCCTATCTGGCCACTCGTCCTGATCTGTTTGGAGGCGACCGGTCATAGCCTTTGACCTGTACGACACCGTCGACTCGTTTATCGCCTATATCTCACGTGTCGAGGGACTTTCTCCCAACACGGTGACGGCCTATGGCTCGAGGCTGGAGCGCTTTGCTGCCTGGTGCGAGCGCGAGGATATCGATGCTTTCGCTGCCGACGTGCGCACCATTCGCCGCTATCTTGCCGAGCTTTCGCGTGGGCAGGTGGCTCCCCGAACGCTTGCGGCGCATCTGTCGGCTATCCGATCGCTCTATCGATGGATGGCTGCCGAGGGGGTCGTGGAGGGCGATGTGGTCTCGGCAATTTCCTCGCCCAAGCTCCCGCGCGATCTACCCGGTGTGCTGACGACCCAACAGGTGGAGGCGCTGCTAAAGACGCCTGATACCTCAACACCCGCGGGACTGCGCGATGCGACGATGCTCGAGCTGCTCTATGCCTCGGGCGCCCGTATCTCTGAGCTCGCAGCACTCAATGTGGAGTCCATTGCGTGGTCCGAACGCACGCTGCGCCTGTGGGGCAAGGGGAGCAAAGAACGTATCGTCCCTCTGTATCGTCGTGCGCTCGAGGCGACGCGTCTCTATATTGAGGAGGGGAGGCCGGAGTTGCTCGCTCAGGCAAAGCGTCGTGACCCCGTTACCGGGCCGCATCCGCTGCTTATATCGGCGCGCGGTAATCGCATGAGTGCCGCCATGCTCAGGCGGCGGTTTCATACGCTGGCGACGCTCGCCGGCATGCCTGCCGACATCGCCCCGCATGCGATGCGCCATACCTTTGCGACCGACTTGCTCGAGGGCGGTGCGGACCTGCGCTCGGTTCAAGAGCTGCTGGGCCATGCGAGCCTGTCCACGACGCAGATCTACACGCATCTCACACCCGATCGGCTTAAGCGGGCTGTGTCTCAAGCCCATCCCCGCGGCGAATAGTGGCTGGGACGTCCCGCGCCGCGCTCAGGTGTGTGGTTTTGATTGCGGGTTGGCAGGAAGATGCATTCCTGCTATCATTCATCGGGTTGCTTCACGGCAACAGGTTTTTATCACGCACGCGCGGCTACTTCATACCGTGGTGCCCGGGCTTTGGTAGCACATGTCCGGGTTGGTTTTGGAGGATGACCCCGCGCGGAGGCAAACCACAGGAGGTTTAACATGGCTACCAAGATTAATATCCGCACCCTGCTCGAGGCCGGCTGCCACTTCGGTCACCAGACCCGTCGCTGGAACCCCAAGATGAAGCCGTTCATCTTCGGTGAGCGCAACGGCATCTACATCCTCGACCTCAAGCAGACCATCCTCGACGCCGACCAGGCCTACACCTTCGTCAAGAACGTCGCCAAGGGCGGCAACGTGCTGTTCGTCGGCACCAAGAAGCAGGCTCAGGAGGCCGTCAAGAACGCTGCTGAGCGCGCCAACATGCCTTACATCAACCAGCGTTGGCTCGGCGGCATGCTGACCAACTTCGTCACCATCCGCTCCCGCATCAACCGCATGGAGGAGCTCGAGGCCATGGTCGAGGACGGCCGCATGGCAGTGCTCCCCAAGAAGGAGCAGGCTGTTCTCGGCAAGGAGCTCACCAAGCTCCAGACCAACCTCGGTGGTGCCCGCGACATGAAGGGTCTGCCCCAGGCTCTCTTCGTCATCGACACCAAGCGCGAGGAGAACGCCATCAAGGAGGCTCAGCGCCTGAACATCCCCGTCGTCGCTCTGATCGACACCAACTCCGATCCCGACGAGGTCGAGTACGGCATCCCCTGCAACGATGACGCTATCTCTGCTGTCACCCTTATGTGCGAGCTCATGGCTGACGCCTGCCTCGCTGGCTCCGGCAAGGAGCAGGTCTCCGAGGCCGAGATGGCCGCTGAGCCCAAGGCCGAGTAAATCAGTCTTAGTTAATTCTTTTTCATCTCTTTGAAAGGAACCACAATGGCCCAGATTACCGCCGCTATGGTCAAGCAGCTCCGCGAGATGACCGACTCCCCGATGATGGAGTGCAAGAAGGCTCTCGTCGAGGCTGACGGCGACATGGACGCCGCTGTCGACGTTCTGCGTAAGAACGGCCTTGCCAAGGCTGCCAAGAAGGCTGGCCGTGAGACCAACGAGGGCGCTGTCGCCGCGTTCGTCTCCGAGGATGGCAAGACCGGCGCTCTGCTCGAGCTCTCCTGCGAGACCGACTTCGTTGGCTCCAACGCCAAGTTCACTGGCTTTGCTTCCAAGGTCGCTGAGGTTGTCGCTACCACCGAGCCTGCTGACGTCGACGCTCTGCTCGAGAAGCCGATGGGCGAGGAGACCGTTTCCTCCGAGCTCACCGAGATGATTCACATCATGGGCGAGAACATGAAGATCTCCCGCTTCGCTGCCCGCAAGGCCGAGAACGGCGCGCTCGCTTCTTACATCCACATGGGTGGTAAGATCGGCGTCCTCGTCGAGTTTGCTTTCGAGAAGGCCGAGACCGCTCAGGCTGAGTCCTTCAAGACCTTCGCTCACGACGTTGCCCTTCAGGTTGCCGCCGTCGCACCGATCTGCGCCACCCGCGATCAGGTTCCGGCCGAGACCGTCGAGCACGAGAAGCAGATCTACATGGCCCAGGCTGCCGAGTCCGGCAAGCCCGAGGCTATCCAGGAGAAGATGGCTGTCGGCCGTCTGGAGAAGTTCTACAAGCAGTCCGTGCTCACCGAGCAGGAGTTCATCAAGGACAGCTCCCTCACCATCAAGAAGTACGCTGAGCAGGTCTCCAAGGAGCTCGGCGACACCATTACCGTCGTTGCCTTTGACCGTCTGGTCCGTGGCGAGTAAATAAGCTCTTGTAGCTGGTAATGAGCAGGCTGTGGGTTTTACTCACAGCCTGCTTTTTCATGGCTCTTATCAGAGCCTTTGATATCATATTGAGAGTCTAATTAAAGGAGGATCGCTTTGTCCGACATCCGATATAAACGCGTGCTTCTTAAGCTTTCCGGCGAAGCACTGATGGGCGACGGCCAATATGGCATTGACCCCAAGGTTACCGACCATCTTGCCAAGCAGGTCAAGGAGCTGCTCGCCGTTGGCCATGAGGTCGGCGTCGTTGTCGGCGGCGGCAATATTTTCCGTGGCATGGCCGGCGCTGCCGGTGGCATGGAGCGTGCTCAGGCCGACTACATGGGCATGCTCGCGACCGTTATGAACGCGCTCGCCCTGCAGGATGCTTTCGAGCATAACGACGTTCCCTGCCGTGTGATGAGCGCTATCCAGATGAACGAGATCTGCGAGCCCTATATTCGACGTCGCGCCATCAACCACCTTTCCAAGGGCAACGTCGTTATTTTTGCCGCCGGTTCGGGCAATCCGTACTTTACGACCGACACCGCCGCGGCTCTTCGTGCGTGCGAGATCGGCGCCGAGATTCTGATTAAAGCCACCAAGGTTGACGGCATCTACGACAAGGATCCCGTCAAGTGCGCCGATGCCGTCCGTTTTGACAAGATTACCTATCACGAGGTTCTCGTTCGCGGCCTGCAGGTTATGGATTCCACGGCTACGGCACTGTGCCAGGATAACCGTATGCCGATTTTGGTCCTCAACATCGATGGCGAGGACACCGTCAAGCGCGCGCTCGCGGGTGAGCCCGTCGGCACGCTCGTCTATCAGGAGGATTAAGCATGGCAGAGAACATCACCGCCCATATGGACAAGTCGCTCGAGTCCCTCAAGCATAACTTCTCCAAGGTCCGTACCGGTCGTGCCAACGCCAACATTCTGTCCGACATCACCGTCGATTATTACGGTGTCCCCACGCCGGTCACGCAGGTTGCCGCCGTCAAGACCCCCGAGGCTCACATGCTGCTCATCGAGCCGTGGGATAAGGCGCTCATCAATGCTATCGTCAAGGCCATCGGCGCTTCCGATCTGGGTATTACCCCCAACTCCGATGGCACCGTCGTTCGTCTTCCGTTCCCGGCTCCCACTGAGGAGCGCCGTCGCGAGCTCGTCAAGGAGTGCCGCGAGTACGCCGAGCAGGCCAAGGTGTCTATCCGTAACATCCGTCGCGACTTCAACAACAAGCTCGAGCGCGATGAGGAGCTCACCGAGGACGACGTACGTCGCGAGCAGGCCAAGGTCCAGAAGCATACCGATGAGTATGTCGCCAAGGTCGAGGAGCTTCTGAAGGAAAAAGAAGCCGAGGTCATGGAGATCTAAGGTGCAATACGACGAGCATAAACTGGTCGAGTACTTTGCCGACGCCCCTGCGGGCGTCGGTTTTTCCGACCTTGACCTCAATAACATTCCGCACCATATCTCGTGCATCATGGACGGCAACGGTCGTTGGGCCACGTCGCGCGGTCTTGCACGCACCGAGGGCCACAAGGCGGGTATCGTCTCGCTGCGCGAGATCATTACCGCCTGCGTGCGCCTGGGCGTCGACGTGCTTTCGGCCTATGCATTTTCGACCGAAAACTGGAATCGACCGCAGCACGAAGTCAACGTTCTGATGCACCTGTTTGCCAAGACGTTTATCGACGAGCTGCCGCTTCTGAAGCGCGAAAATGTGCGCGTAGTCTTTTTGGGTGACATTTCCGCGCTGCCCAAGAAGACTCGCGACGTTTTTGAGCGCGGTCTTGCCGAGTGCGCCGATCACACCGGTATGACGCTGGCGCTTGCCGTCAACTACGGCGCGCGTGCCGAGATTACCCGCGCTGTCCGTCAGATCGCATCCGACGCTGCCGCCGGTAAGATCGATCCTGCCGCAATTGATGACGACATGGTGGCTTCCCACCTCTATACCGCCGGTCTTCCCGATCCCGAACTTGTGATTCGCACCTCTGGTGAGCTGCGCCTTTCGAACTATCTGCTGTGGCAGGTGGCTTATTCCGAATTCTACGTCACCGATACCTATTGGCCCGACTTTGATCGTTGGGGCCTTGTCGACGCCATTTTGGCCTATCAGGGCCGTGACCGTAGGTTTGGTGGACTGAGCAAGACCGAGGAGGCTTAATCATGTCCGATCGTCCCAAGGCATCTGCTCCCAAGACGCCAGTTTCCGCGGCGCCTGCGCGAAAGGCTGCCACTGCGGGAGCGCCTGCAGCGAAGAGCGGCACCGGTTCGTGGTTGGCGGGCTTTATTACCCGTGCCGCCGCCGGTATCGTCTACGCCGTTGTCTTTATCCTGTGCCTGGTTTTGGGTATCGTGCCCACGGCCATCTTTGTTTCTGTCATGAGCGGTCTGTGCTGCTATGAGTTTTTCCGTATGACAAGGCTCGATGGCAAGATGGCTAACGAGCGCATGGGTATCGCTGCCGCCGTACTCTTTCCGCTGTCGGCGTTGGGCGATTCGATGTTGCTGAATGCCCTGCTTTTTGCCTTGATGCTCGCTGTGGGCATTTGGTATGTCTGGTCGCCGCGTACCCGCATCTCTGATGTGGCCGTGACGCTCATGGGTCCCATCTACACTGGCTTTATGCTGTCGGCTATCGTGTTGCTGCGCGATGCCGTGCCCGGTTTTGCCGGCGCCCTGCTTTCAGTGGGCGTTTGCGCGTCCCTTTGGGTCTCCGATTCGTTTGCCTACATCGTGGGCAGCCGTATCGGCAAGCACAAGATGGTTCCCAAGATCTCCCCCAAAAAGAGCTGGGAGGGGTTTGCCGGCGGCATCTTGGGCTCGGTTTTGATTTGGCTCATCCTGTGGGCGACGCACTTCTACAAGCTCAGCCTGCCCTATGCGCTGCTGTGCGGCGTGGTCGTGTCCATTCTGGGCGTTATCGGCGACCTTATCGAGTCGCGCATCAAGCGCGGTGTGGGCGTCAAGGATTCCGGCAACCTTATCCCGGGCCACGGCGGAATGCTCGATCGTAGCGATTCGCTTATCTTCGGTTGCATCACCGCACAGCTGTTGCTGATGATTGGAGGCGTGCTGTAATGTCCTTCCAGACGACGTATGGCCCCGATGGACGCCTTCGCGTTGCCATCCTGGGTTGTACGGGCTCTATCGGCACCCAGGCGCTCGATGTGTGCCGCCAGCATGCCGATCGCCTGCAGGTGACGGCGCTGTCCGTTAATTCCAGCACCTCGGAGCTCGTTGCCGCTGCCCGCGAGTTCTCGGTTCCGGCGGTTGCCGTTGCCGATGTCGCTCATGGCGATGACGCCGTGCTGCAGGAATTGCCCGAGGGCACACAGCTCGGCGTTGGCGCGCAGGCGGTTTGCGAGCTCGCGCGTCGCGACGATGTCGACTGCGTGCTCGTCGCTATTGTGGGCGCCGCCGGTCTCGAGGCGAGCCATGCGGCCTTGACCTCGAATAAGCGCCTTGCCCTTGCCAACAAGGAGTCCCTCGTCGTCGGTGGCGACTTGCTTATGCCGTTGGCGCAACCGGGCCAGCTTATTCCGGTCGACTCTGAGCATTCCGCCATCTACCAGTGCTATCTGGGGGAGAACCCGCGCGAGGCCCACTGCATTTGGCTCACCTGCTCGGGCGGTCCGTTCTTTGGCCGCACGCGCGACGAGCTCGATCGCGTTACGCGTGCCGATGCCCTCGCGCATCCCACGTGGGCCATGGGTGCCAAGATTACCATTGACTCCGCCACCCTCATGAACAAGGGCCTGGAGCGCATTGAGGCCATGCATCTGTTTAACTGCGACCTCGATTTCATTAACGTGGTCGTGCAGCGTCAGTCCAAGATTCACTCTATGGTCGAGTTCGCCGACGGCTCCGTGATGGCGCATCTCGGTGCATCCGACATGCGTATTCCCATCCAGTTCGCGTTCTCGTATCCCGAGCGTTGGGATACTCCGGCGCCTCGTATCGATTTCCGCGAGCTGGGGCAGCTCACGTTTGATGCTGCCGACATGGATACCTTCCGCTGTCTGGCACTGGCCGAGCGTGCCGGCAAGACGGGTGGCACCATGCCGTGCGTGCTCAATGCCGCCAACGAGGTCGCCGTCGATGCCTTCCTGCACGATGGCTGCAGCTTTACCGATATCGATCGCATTGTGGAATCCTGCATGGACGCCCACGATATGCAGGTGGTCGATTCGTTTGAGCAGCTTCGCGACATCGATGCGTGGGCGCGTGAAAAGGCTGCGCAGGTGCTCGCCGCAACCCGTTCCTAACCCATAAGGATTGCTTTTTCGTTTTATGGATACTGTTCTGAGCGTTCTCTCATCGGTCTTTTGGGGCCTGCTGATGCTTTCCGTCCTCGTGTTTTTGCACGAGGGCGGCCACTTTTTGGCGGCGCGTGCCTGCGGCGTCCGTGTGACCGAGTTCTTTTTGGGTCTGCCGTGCCGCTTTGACATCCATTACACGTCGCGTCGCATTGGAACCAAGTTTGGCGTGACCCCGCTGCTGCTGGGTGGCTACGCTGCCATCTGCGGTATGGATCCGACCGATGTTTCGTGTGCCGATCGCGTGCTCGCGGCCATCTATCGCCACGGCCGGGTGACGGTGGCCGATCTTGCCGTCGAGCTCGAGCTGTCCGAGGAGGATGTGCTCGAGGCCTGTGCTTTGCTGTTGGGCTGGGGCTCTATCGCTCCCTGGTATGAAGAAGGGGAAAAGCCTTCGCCCAGCTACTATCCCACCAAGTACCAGACTCTGCCGCGTGACGCGGCGGGTTATACCACCTTTGACGGCCGTCGGTTCGATCGCGGGCATGCGACTGCCGAGGGCGATGTATGGGAACTGCCGTGCGACGAGGCCGAATTCCTTGCGCGCGAGCGCTCGCACACCTATTTGGGCCAGGGCTTTGTCAAGCGTGCCTTTATGCTGCTTGCGGGCATTATCGTCAATATCCTGACGGGTTTTTTGCTCCTTATGAGCATCTATTCCATCGCAGGTGTCACCGTGCCGGTGGATACCAATGTGATTGGCCAGGTTGACGAAGGCTCGATTGCCGCCTCGGCGGGAATCGAGGGCGGCGACGCGATTCTTTCGGTCGACGGAGTATCGTGCTCTACCTGGATGGACGTTTACGATGCCATCGGCAAGGCTGCCGGTAAGGACGATATCGCCATTGAGTACGAGCGTGACGGCAAGCAGCATTCGACCACGGTTGCGCTCAAAGAGGACGATCGCCTAGGTGTGTATGCCTCTACGCAGGTGGTCCGTTTAGACCCCATCACGTCGGCTCGCCTGTCGTTCTCCTATGTTGTGCAGACAGCGGAGGGCGTGATGCGCCTGCTCCAGCCGCAGCATACGATGGAGATTCTCGATCAGTCCTCTTCGATCGTGGGTATTAGCGTTATGTCCTCACAGGCTGCTGCTGCCGGCCCTGCCACGTTCCTTTCGTTTGCCGCCCTCATTTCATTCTCGCTTGGCTTTATGAACCTGCTGCCCATCCCGCCACTCGATGGCGGCAAGCTAGTCATCGAGATCATTCAGAAGATTGCGGGCCGCGAGCTTCCGCTCAAGGTCCAGACGATTGTGAGCTATGTGGGCATCGCGCTCTTTGCGCTGCTGTTTGTCTATATGCTTCGTTCCGACATCCTTCGATTTATTTTGTAGGGGAGTGTTTGGATTGTCTTTATCCCATCCTTTGCCTCGCGAGCTGACGCGCCCCGTGCATGTGGGCGGCGTGCAGATCGGTGGCGGCGCGCCGGTGGTGGTCCAATCTATGACCTGCACCGATACCGCTGATGCCCAGGCAACGCTTGCGCAAGTGTGCGCGTTGGCGCAGGCTGGCTGCGATATCGTGCGCGTGAGCGTGCCCTCCGAGGCCGCGCTTGAGGGCTTCCGCACCATCTGTGCCGAGTCTCCGGTGCCCATTGTCGCCGATATCCACTTTAACCATAAGCTCGCCATTGGTGCCGTTGAGGCCGGTGCCGCCAAGCTGCGCATCAATCCCGGCAATATCGGCGATTGGGCCAAGGTTGACGCGGTGATCGATGCTGCGGGTGCCGCGGGCTGTGCGATTCGCATTGGCGTGAACGCGGGCTCGCTTGAGCAAGATATTGCCGAGCGCGACGACCTCACGCAGCCCGAAAAGCTCGTGATGTCGAGCGAGCGCTTCGTCAAGCACTTTGAGGATCGCGGCTTTACGAACATTGTGCTTTCGGCCAAGGCCCATAGCGTGCAAACGACGCTCGATACCTATCGAGCCCTGTCACGTGAGATTCCCCACGTTCCGCTTCACCTGGGCGTGACGGAGGCGGGGACCAAGCTTCAGGGCACCATCAAGAGCTCTGTAGGCTTGGGTATCTTGCTTTCCGAAGGCATCGGCGACACCATGCGTGTGTCGCTCACGGCCGATCCGGTTGAGGAGCCGCCGGTCGCCTGGGGAATTCTACAGTCGCTGGGCCTGCGTCGCCGTGGTCCCGAGATTGTCTCGTGCCCCACGTGCGCCCGCTGCCAGGTTAACCTCATTCCCATCGCCGAGGAGGTCACCGAGCGGCTTAAGAACTATTCCGCGCCGCTTTCGATTGCCGTCATGGGATGTGCCGTTAATGGCCCCGGCGAGGCTTCTGATGCCGACCTGGGCGTTGCTTGCGGACGTGGTCAGGCCTTGCTCTTTTCGCATGGCCAGATCATTGGTAAAGTAGCTGAGGACCAAATTGTCGACGCGCTTATGGCAGAGGTCGACAAGCTTATTGAGGAGAAATAAATGACCCGAGCAATGTATATGTCTAAGCTCTATGCGCCGACGCTTAAAGAGGATCCGGCGGACGCTGAGCTCGCCAGCCACCGCCTGCTGCTCCGTGCCGGCATGATCCGCAAGGAGGCCGCCGGTCTGTATTCCTACCTGCCGCTCGCATGGCGCTCGATTCGCAAGATTGAGAACATCGTGCGCGACGAGATGGACGCCGCCGGCGCCCAGGAGCTTATGATGCCCATTATGGTCGACGCCGAGTTGTGGCGTGAGTCCGGCCGTATCGATGCCTATGGCAAGGAGCTTGTGCGCTTTGACGACCGTCATGGTCGCGAGTTCGTGCTGGGCCCCACGCACGAGGAGACCGTCACGGCCCTGGTGCGCAACGAGCTGCGCTCCTATAAGCAGCTGCCAGTGAACCTCTATCACATCCAGGATAAGTTCCGCGACGAGTTCCGTCCCCGTTTTGGCCTGATGCGCGGTCGCGAGTTCATCATGAAGGATGCCTACAGCTTCTCCGCCACGCAGGAGAGCTTGCAGGAGGAGTATGACAAGATGAAGCAGGCCTACGCTAACATTTGCGAGCGCTGCTACATCAAGGCCTTGCCCGTCGTTGCCGACTCCGGCGAGATCGGTGGCGATACCTCCGTCGAGTACATGGCTTTGGCCGACGCCGGCGAGGCTTCTCTCGTCTATTGCGATGACTGCGGTTTTGCCGCCGATGATGAGGCTGCAAGCACCAAGGTCATCGTGACTGAGGGTCCCGGTGACGGTACGCTTACCAAGGTCGAGACTCCGGGCATGGGCACCATTGAGGCCGTTGCTAAGTTCTTTGGGTTCCCCGAGAACGGCACGCGCAAGTCCCTGGCGCTCATCGATGCCGAGGGCAAGCCCGTCGTGGCCATCGTCCCGGGCGATCATGAGCTCAACGACTGCAAGGCCGAGCATGTCTTTGGCAAGGGTTATCGCATGATGACGGACGAGGAGCTTCAGACCTACGGTCTGCACAAGGGCTTTATCGGACCGGTTAACTTGCCCGAGGGCATCCGTCTGGTGTGCGACGAGAGCCTGCGCGAGTCCAAGCAGTGGGCCTGCGGTGCCAACGAGGTCGATTATCACTTTACCGGTGCCTGCCCCGAGCGCGACTTTACCGTCGATGAGTGGGCAGATCTGGTCACCGTCGTTGCCGGCGATCCCTGCCCGCACTGCGGCAAGCCGCTCTCTGCTGCTCGCGGCATCGAGGTCTCGCAGGTCTTCCAGCTGGGTACCAAGTATTCCGAGGCCATGGGCGCCACCTTTATGGACGAGGACGGGAAGGAGAAGCCGCTTATCATGGGTTGCTACGGCGTGGGCGTGTCCCGCTCGCTTGCTGCCGTCGTGGAGCAGCACAACGACGAGCACGGTATCGTCTGGCCGGTTTCCGTTGCCCCGTACGAGGTCGCTGTGATTCCGCTCGATCCCAAGAAGGAGGAGTGCGCAACCGTCTGCGACCAAATCGTCGAGGGCTTGTGCGCCGAGGGTATCGAGGTCGTCGTCGACGACCGTGACGAGCGTCCCGGCTTTAAGTTTGCCGATAACGACCTTATGGGATTCCCGTATCAGGTGGTGCTTGGCAAGCGTGGCCTTAAGAATGGCACCGTTGAGCTCAAGGACCGTGCCACGGGCGAGCGCGAGGACGTGGCGATTGACGAGGTCGTCGCCAAGGTTGCCGAGCTTGTTAAGGCGGCCCGCCGTTAATCGACGTTTCTGCTATTAGATGTAATTGCGGGACTGCTCCGTATCTCTCTTAGGAAGAGATGCGGAGCAGTCTATTTTGTTGCGTGAATAAACTCGATGGGTAAAGGAAAACCCCACAGCCCATATGAGCTGCGGGGTTTTCTTGTGCCTCCGATGCGAAATAAATCGCTCAGATATTACTGATAATCGACGACGTCGATCCAGTTCTTCAGGAACTCATCGTTCACGTTGCGCTTACGAGCGAGCTCGGAAGCGGCGACGATGCTCGTCCACTGACGCACGACCTGCATGGGCATGTCGGCGCGGTCGCAGTAGAGCTCCAGGTAGGCCTCGGCCTGATCCTTGCTGTTGAGGGCGAAGAGCAGGTAGGTGGTGGCAACGTCGGCAGCAGGGGAGCCCTGGGTGGCGTGTGCCCAGTCGCACACATAGAGCTGGCCGTCGTCGCCGACGATGACGTTGGAGGGGTTGAAGTCGCCGTGGCAGACCTTGAACTCCTTGGTCATGCCGTCCAGACGCTCCTGAAGGTTGTAGCGCGTGGTGGCATTGAGCTGATCAAGGCTGTCGATCATGCGGGCGAACTTGTCGCGCTGACGGTTGAGCAGCGGGGAGGTGTAGCCGTGGATCTCGATTTGGAGGTCGACGAACATCTCGAGATACTCACCAAAGCGCTGGGGCTCGGCAGTCATCTTCTCGGCAAGGGTGGTGCCCGGAACCTTCTCGGTCACGAGCGCCCAGCCGTTGGCGTTCTCGAGCTGGGAAACCTCGAGAGCCTTGGGGCTGCGGATGCCGCACTCATTGATGCGGGCAAGATTCAAAGCCTCGTTGAACACGTCGGAGACAGGCTTGGTCTCGTTAAAGACCTTGACAATCTTGTCGCCCAGGTCGTAAACGACCTTGTTGCCACGGCGGACGAGCTCGGTCTTGGAATCGGGTAGCAGCATGGTTGCATCCTTTCAACGATGCGATAGAAGCGACGGCGGGGGTGTGTGAAACACCCGTGCACCCCCGCCGTTAAAAACCGTGCTAAAACTAGCAGACGGCGTAGTCCTGAGGCTCGCGGCCGTAGTAGGCGTCCAGGTAGAGCTCCTTGATCTCGCTCATGAGCGGGTAGCGCGGGTTAGCGCCGGTGCACTGGTCGTTGAATGCCTGCTCGGTCATCTCGTCGAGGGTGTCGAGGAAGTACTGCTCGTCAACACCGTAGTCGGCGATGGTCTTCTTGACACCGATGAAGTCCTTGAGCTCCTCGAGCTTCGTGATGAAGTTCTCGAAGACCTCCTTGTCGTCCTTGCCCTCGATGCCGCAGTACTTGGCCATCTCGGCGTAGTTGTGCAGCGCGTTGGGGTAAGGATACTGGGAGAAGGTACCCATCTTGACGGGAGCCTCGGCGGCGTTGTAGCGCATAACGCGGGTCAGGATGACGGCGTTGGCGAGGCCGTGAGGCAGGTGATGGAAGGCGCCGAGCTTGTGAGCCATGGAGTGGTTGAGGCCCAGGAAGGCGTTGGCGAAGGCCATACCGGCCATGCAAGAGGCGTTGTGCATCTCCTCGCGGGCATGCGGGTCCTTGGCGCCGTTCGTGAAGCTGGAGGGCAGGTTCTCGAAGACGAGCTTAGCAGCGCGCTCGGAGAGGCCCTTGGTGTAATCGGAAGCCATGATGGAGACGTAGGACTCGATGGCGTGGGTCATGACGTCGATGCCGGAGGCAGCGGTCAGGCCGCGCGGGGCGGTCATGCAGTTGTCGGCGTCAACGATAGCCATGTTGGGGAGCAGCGCGTAGTCGGCGAGCGGCCACTTGATGCCGGTCTCCTTGTCGGTGATGATGGCGAACGGCGTGCACTCGGAGCCGGTACCCGAAGAGGTCGGGACGGCGACGAAGTAGGCCTTCTTGCCCATCTCGGGGAAAGTGAAGATACGCTTGCGGATGTCCATGAAGTCCATGGCCATGTCCTCAAACTTGCACTCGGGGTGCTCGTACATCATCCACATGATCTTGCCGGCGTCCATAGCGGAGCCACCGCCGACGGCGATGATGACGTCCGGCTCAAAGAGAGCCATCTGCTTGGCGCCGCGACGTGCGCACTGCAGCGACGGATCGGGCTCGACGTCGTAGAAGCAGTCGTGGGCGATGCCCATCTCGTCGAGCTTGGCCTCGATGGCGCGGGTGTTGCCATTCTTGAAGAGGAACTGGTCGGTGACGATGAAGGCGCGCTTCTTGCCCATGACGGTACCGAGCTCGTCGAGAGCGACGGGCGTGGAACCCTTCTTGAAGTAGACCTTCTCGGGAGCGCGGAACCACAGCATGTTCTCACGGCGCTCGGCCACAGTCTTAACGTTGATCAAGTGCTTCACCCCAACGTTCTCGGAGACGGAGTTGCCGCCCCAGGAGCCGCAGCCCAGGGTCAGAGACGGCTTCATGCCAAAGTTGTACAGGTCACCGATGCCGCCGTGCGAGGACGGGGTGTTGATGACGATACGGCAGGCCTTCATGACGTGCTCGAACAGGCTGATCTTCTCGGCCTGGGCGGGGTGCACGTACAGAGAGGCGGTGTGGCCCGGGCCACCGGCGAGCACGAGGTGCTCGGCCTTGTCGACGGCCTCCTGGAAGTCCTTGGCGTGGTACATGGCCAGGACCGGGGAGAGCTTCTCGTGGGAGAACTCCTCCTTGGCGGGGTCGGTGGAGGTGACCTCGGCGATCAGGATCTTGGTCTTGGCGGGAACCTCGATGCCGGCGAGCTCGGCGATCTTGGCGGCAGCCATGCCGGGGATGCGGTGATCGAGGGCGCCGTTCTTGAACATGGCGGCACGCAGGGCCTCCATCTCGGCACCCTGCTTGACGAAGTAGCAGCCGCGCTTCTGGAACTCGGCCTTGACCTGGTCATAGATGGTGTCGATGACGGTCACGGACTGCTCGGAAGCGCAGATCATGCCGTTGTCGAAGGTCTTGGAGTGGATGATGGAGTTGACGGCGAGCAGCACGTCGGCGGTGTCGTCGATGATGACCGGGGTGTTACCGGCGCCAACGCCCAGGGCGGGCTTGCCCGAGGAGTAGGCGGCCTTGACCATGCCCGGGCCACCGGTGGCGAGGATGATGTCGACGTCACGCATGACCATGTTGGTCAGCTCGATGGAGGGGACATCGACCCAGCCGATGATGCCCTCGGGGGCGCCGGCCTTGACGGCGGCGTCAAGCACGAGCTTGGCGGCGGCGATGGTGCACTTGGCGGCTGCCGGGTGCGGGGAGATGATGATGCCGTTGCGGGTCTTCAGGCTGATCAGCGTCTTGAAGATCGCGGTGGAGGTGGGGTTGGTCGTCGGGATGACGGCGCCCACGATACCGATGGGCTCGGCGATCTTGGTGATGCCATAAGCCTCGTCGCGCTCCAGGACACCACAGGTCTTGGTGTTCTTGTAAGCGTTGTAGATGTACTCTGCGGCGTAGTGGTTCTTGATGACCTTGTCCTCAAGAACGCCGCGGCCGGTCTCCTCGATGGCCATCTTCGCCAACGGGATACGAGCCTTGTTGGCGGCCATGGCGGCCTCATAGAAGATCTTGTCGACCTGCTCCTGCGTGTACGTAGCAAAAAGCGCCTGGGCCTCTCGCATCTGAGCGAGCTTAGCCTCAAGCGCCTCTACGTTGTCCACAATTGCGGGAGTAGTGTTTTCCGGTGACTTTTTCACCATTTGTGTCTCCTTGCGATCGGAGATTTACCCTACGTCTTGCATGATAGCAAGAAATAATTCGGCGAACGGTAAGATTCCCGTAAAAGGCACACTAAAACGCTTCAATAAACTGAAACGCTTCAACTATAACTTTTAACTTTCCGTTTGCCGCATCGCCCCACTCATTGGGGACAGACTTATATGAGTATTTCAATGGGAAAACGGGGAGAACGGGGCACCTGTTTGACAATCGCTATTCGCGGGTCGCGGTCGAGTCGGACACGCAGGCGGTCCAGTTGCTCGATTATATCCATCTCAATCCTGTGAAAGGCGCGCTCGACTCGCTCGATGCGTACCGCTGGTCAAGCTTCAAGGCATATCAGCTGGGCTATGATTCCTTTGACATCTGCAAACACTCATGTAAGTCTGTCCCCAATGAGTGCAAAAAGGCGCCCTCCGTGGGGGAGGACGCCTTTGGTAAGTTCTATATGAACGCGAGGTCTTTGACCCGGAGAGTCCGAGGTACTTGTTGGTAAGACCTTATTTAGGAGCGCGCAACCTTGCCGGACTTGAGGCAGGTGGAGCAAACGTTCATCTTGCGACGGTGACCATCGACGACGACGTAAACGCGCTGGATGTTGGGGCGGAACTTACGGTTGGTGACGCGGTGAGAGTGGCTGATGGAGCGACCGGCAACGGGGTGCTTACCGCAAACTTCGCAAACTTTGGACATAACTGACCCTCCTTGGGCGACAAACGAACATGTCGCGTTAACAAACAAGCCTGAACTATAGCACAGAAGCAGCTCCCTGTGCGTAATCTACACAGAGATATTCCTCTTTTGGCGATAGTGCTCACGCCACGGCCCTGGACGTAGATCCGATTTGCGTGCAGCAGAGGGGATTATGCCAGCTCGTGCGTGCGTTTTCAAGCTCGTCCCACAAATATATATAGGTTTATGGAGCGCCTGCGCCCGTTTACGGATTGTTCTGTATTTATGCTCGCAATTAAGCTCGAGGTTGGCTACACTATCCCTTGACCATTAAAGGGGTACGAGATACCCACATGGAATTACATAGCTGCCAAAGAGCAGCCCTTCCTGTGGGTGTCTGGTCCGCTTTAAGCGGTCGGGCATCTATTTTTTTGACTGTGTCAGCAGTCAAGACATGTGAGGAAGGAGATCGATGGGCACGACTTCCCCCAAGGCGGTCATCATGGACGAGACCGCCGTCAATCGAGCGATGACCCGCATCGCGCACGAGATTCTCGAGCGCAACGAGGGCTGTGAAGACCTCGCTCTGGTCGGCATCGTCACGCGCGGCGACCTTCTGGCAAAGAAGCTCGCCGAGGAGATCAAGGAGATCGAGGGCGTCGACGTTCCGCTCGGCAGCCTGGACATCAGCTTCTACCGCGATGACTATGCGACCAATTTCGCTCCCGCGATCCACGCTACCAACATTCCCTTCAGCGTCGACGGCAAGCGCGTCGTGCTGGTGGACGACATCCTGTATACGGGCCGTACTATCCGCGCCGCTCTGGATGCCGTCATGGACCTGGGCCGTCCGAGCCGCATCGAGCTGGCAGTTCTCGTTGACCGCGGTCACCGTGAGCTCCCCATCTCGCCGGACTTTGTCGGCAAGAACGTTCCCTCGTCGCATGAGGAGAACGTGCACCTGTATATGAAGGAAGTCGACGGCCACACCGCCGTCGAGATTAACGACGTCGCGCCGGGTTCCCACGTGGGCTCCGCGCCGCTGGGAGGTGAGTAGTACCGTGGCGTTCAACCATAAGCACCTGATCGACATTACCGAGTACTCCGAAGAGGACATCAAGCTCATCCTCGAGACCGCCAAGGCGTTCTCCGAGGTCAATGAGCGTGCGATCAAGAAGGTCCCCACGCTCAAGGGCAAGACCATCGTCAACATGTTCAACGAGCCTTCGACGCGCACCCGCAGCTCCTTCGAGCTCGCCGAGAAGCGTCTTTCGGCTGACAGCCTCAACTTTGGCGGCTCCTCGACCTCCACGGTCAAGGGCGAGAGCCTCGTCGACACCGTCGAGACCCTCAACGCCTACAAGATTGATTGCATCGTCGTTCGCGATAAGCACGCCGGTGCTCCCTACATCGTCACGCAGAACTCGCCCGCGAGCGTCATCTGCGCCGGCGACGGCAAGCACAACCATCCCACGCAGGCCCTGCTCGACCTGTACACCATCTGGGAGCACAAGGGCGACTTCCACGGTCTTAAGGTCGCCGTCGTCGGCGATATCGCGCACTCCCGCGTCTGCGGCTCGCTGATCCCCGCCCTTAAGATCATGGGCTGCGAGACCTACGCCGTCGCCCCCGGCACGCTGCTGCCGCCGGCGCCCGAGGTCCTGGGCTGCGACCACGTGACGAGCGACCTCGATTCGGTACTCCCCGAGCTGGACGTCGTCTACATGCTGCGCGTGCAGCAGGAGCGCCTCGAGGGCGCTCCGTTCCCGACCATTCGTGAGTACCACAAGCTCTTCGGCCTGACCAAGGACCGCGAGAAGCTCATGAAGCCCGACGCGATCATCTGTCACCCGGGCCCCATCAACCGCGGCGTCGAGTTCGACTCCTATATGGCCGACCACCCGCAACGCTCCGTCATCCTGGAGCAGGTCTACGCCGGTATCTGCGTGCGTATGGCTATCCTGTATCTGCTGCTTGGAGGTGCCGATAATGGCCTTGCTTCTTAAGAATGCCCACGTCGTCGACCCGTCCGTCGAGCTTGACGGTGTCGTTGACGTCCTGATTGACGGCGATAAGATCGCCGAGGTCGGCGAGAATCTCGCCGTCGAGGGAGCCGAGGTCCGCGACCTTTCCGGCAAATATCTCGTCCCCGGCCTGGTGGATATGCACGTTCACCTTCGCGAGCCCGGCTACGAGGTCAAAGAGGACATCGAGAGCGGCACCCGTGCAGCTGCCAAGGGCGGCTTTACCGGCGTGTGCGCCATGCCCAACACCGATCCCGTCACCGATAACGGCACCGTCGTGGAGTTCGTCAAGTCCCGCGCTGCCGAGGTCGGCCACTGCCGCGTCTATCCGTCGGGAGCCATGACCCGCGGTCTTAAGGGCGAGGCCATGTCCGAGATGGGCGATATGGTCGCCCACGGCGCCGTCGCCTTCACTGACGACGGTCGTGGCGTGCAGGGCGCGGGCATGCTCCGTCGCTGCATGGACTACGGCAAGATGTTCGGCAAGGTCTTTATGAGCCACTGCCAGGACGAGGACCTGGTCGGCCACGGCCAGATCAACGAGGGCAAGGTTTCGACCCGTCTGGCTCTCGAGGGCTGGCCGGCTGCCGGCGAGGAGCTCCAGATCGCCCGCGACATCGAGATCGCCAAGCTGACCGGCGCCAAACTGCACATCCAGCACATCTCCACCGCCCATGGCCTGGAGCTCGTGCGTGCCGGCAAGGCCGCTGGCGTTCAGGTTACCTGCGAGGCCACGCCGCATCACATGTTCCTGACCGAGAACGACCTGGACGAAACCTACAACACTTCTCTCAAGGTCAACCCGCCGCTGCGTACCGAAGCGGACGCCGAGGCCATCCGCCAGGGCGTTATCGACGGTACCGTCGACGCTATCGTCACCGATCACGCTCCCCACACTCCGTGGGAGAAGGCCCGCGAGTTTGAGCTTGCGCCCTTCGGCATGATCGGCCTCGAGACCTCACTGTCGCTCGTGCTCACCGAGTTGGTCAACACGGGCAAGATGAGCATGGGTCGCATGGTCGAGCTCATGGCCATCAAGCCGCGTGAGATCCTGGGCCTCGACCAGGTTCAGGTCAAGGCGGGCTCCGTTGCCGACCTGACCGTGTTCGACGCGTCCGCAACCTGGACGGTTGGCGAGGACGGTTACGAGTCGCGCGCCGAGAACTCCGGTTTTGCCGGCCGCACGCTTACCGGTCGTGCCACCGATGTGTTTGTCGGCGGCAAGCAGACGCTTGCCGACGGCTGCATCTGCTAGCATAGCCTTATCGCTTTTGTGCGCGGCGCCCTTGCGGTGCCGCGCTTTCTGTTCGCCTGAACCATGCAACCGCATGGGGGATTGGAGCGTCTATGCCCACACCTTCCACTGCACGCATGCACGACTTCGAGGTCGTCTCGAACCAGGAGATCGCCGACGGCATCTTCTCGCTCGTAATCTCGGCCCCCAAGCTTGCAAGTGCGCTCAAGCCCGGTCAGTTTGTGAACATCGCCGTGCCCGGCGATGCCTCTTCGCTGCTTCGCGTGCCTCTGAGCTTCTATCGCGCCGACGCCCAGGCCGGCACCGTCGAGCTGTGGTACGCAGTCGTGGGCGACGACACCCGCCGTCTGTCGCAGATGGCCCCCGGTTCCACTTCTAACCTGCTGGGCCCTGGCGGCCGCGGCTGGCTTGTTCCCGAGGGCACCAGGAAGGCGCTGCTCGTGGCAGGCGGCATCGGCGTTCCGCCCGTGCTCTGCCTCGCCGGCATGCTTGCCGAGCAGGGCGTGGATGTCGACGTGTGCTTGGGCTTTGGCACCGCTTCCAAGGCCGTGGGTGTCGATGAGTTCCGCGCGCTGGGCGCCACGGTTAACGTATGCACCGACGATGGCACGCTGGGCACGCACGGTTTTTGCACCGAACCGGCAGCCGAGCTGCTCGGCGAGGGCGGCTACGACTACGTGGCCAGCTGCGGCCCTGCCGTCATGATGAAGAAGGTCGCCGCCGCTGCCGCTGAGGCCGGTGTGTACTGCGAGGTGTCGCTCGAGCGCATGATGAGCTGCGGCTTTGGCGCCTGCAACACCTGCAACGTCGAGACGGTCGACGGTATGAAGGGCGCCTGCATGTGCGGCCCCGTGTTCGATGCTTCCAAGGTGGTGGTCTTCTAGTGGGTACCGTGAATATGGCCGTCGATTTCGGCGGCGTCAAGATGCAGAACCCCATCAACACCGCAGCCGGTACCTTTGGCTACGGTTGGCAGTTCCAGAACTTCTTTGATGTCTCCCAGCTGGGTGCCATCACCACCAAGGGCTGCGCTGCCGAGCCCTGGCCCGGCAACCCCGCGCCCCGCATGGCCGAGATCCCGGGCGGCATGATCAACTCCGTGGGCCTTCAGAACCCTGGCGTGGCCGCCTTTGCCCGTGAGTCCGGTCCGTGGCTCGAACAGCTGTCCAAGGACGGCTGCCAGGTCATCTGTCAGGTCGCCGGCCATTCCGTTGACGAGTTTGTCCGCGCGCTCGAGATGTATGTCGAGCTGTGCCCCTGGGCTGCCGGCTATGAGATCAACGTGAGCTGCCCCAATATCGCCGCCGGCGGTGCCGCCATGGGCTCCTCGCCCGAGGGCGCCTCTGCCGTTATGGCTGCTTGCCGTAAGGTGACCGATAAGCCGCTGTTCGTCAAGATGGCTCCGGTCAACGTCGCCGAGATCGCCAAAGCCCTCGAGGCCGCAGGCGCCGACGGCCTTTCGGTCATCAATTCCATCCAGGGCATGGCCATTGACGTGCACACCCGCAAGTCCCGCGTTGCCAAACCCAAGGGCGGCCTTTCGGGTCCACTGTGCCACCACATCGCCGTTCGCATGGTCTGGGAGGTCGCTCAGGCCGTCGATATCCCCATCAACGGTGTCGGCGGCGTCATGACGGGCGAGGATGCGGCCGAGTTTATCCTGGCTGGCGCTACCTGCGTGTCGGTCGGCATGGCCAACTTCGTCGATCCGTGCGCCTCGCTCAAGATCGCGCACGAGCTCGAGGCCTGGGCGGAGTCCCAGGGCGTGAAGGACATCAACGAGCTGGTAGGTGCTTTCGAATGCTAGAGACCGATGCCCGCGACCGCGTTATCGTCGCCCTCGACTGCGACCGTGAGCGTGCGCTCGAGCTCGCCCACGAGCTTTCTGGTCATGCCGCTTGGCTCAAGGTCGGCATGACGCTCTATTACGCTGAGGGCCCCGAGATCGTCAAGACGTTCAAGGACCTGGGCTTTAAGGTCTTCCTCGACCTCAAGTTCCATGACATTCCGCATCAGGTGCGCGGTGCCGCCCGTTCGGCCTCGCTTGCCGGTGCCGACCTGCTCTCGGTCCACGGTTTGGGTTCGGGCGCCATGCTCGCCGCGTGCCGTGAGGGTGCCGAGGAGGCGCGCGAGGACCGCGCCAAGCTCGTCGCCATTACCGTGCTCACGAGTATGAACCAGGATGCGCTGGCCGAGATCGGCGTCGAGTCGCCCGTGGCCGAGGAGGCCGCCCGCTTGGCAAAGCTTGCTCAGGCCAACGGCATCGATGGCATCGTGTGCTCACCGATGGAGGCTCATGACATGCGTGAGCTGCTGGGTCCTGATGCCCTGATCGTGACTCCGGGTGTGCGTCCGGTGGGTGCCGCCCTTGGTGACCAGTCCCGCGTGGCGACGCCTTCCCAGGCTATCGAGCGTGGCGCAAGCCACATTGTGGTGGGCCGTCCCATCACCGGTGCCGACGATCCGGTTGCCGCCTTTGACGCCATCGTCGCCGAGCTGGTAGAAAACGTCGCGTAAAAGATTCCCCTAAGTCACCACTTTTGGGTCTCATTAGCACAAAATAGCCCCTGTGCCTGCGTAAACTTTCCCATCCTTTGTGTGGAATCGCAGGTCAGGGGCTTAACTTTGGGCGCAGTATATTGCACTTTTTGCGGGTATCGTCTAACCTATGGAGCCGCGATTAGGCATTTTGTACGTTCTACGTGCTAAAATGCCAATTATTGAATCAGATATAACCCAACTATTTGGAGGTACGAATGGCACTCCCTCAGCTTACCGACGAGCAGCGCAAGCAGGCTCTTGAGAAGGCTGCTGCCGCACGTCACGCCCGCGCTGAGCTTCGCGAGCAGATCAAGAAGGGCGAGAAGTCCCTCGAGTCCGTGCTCAACTCCGATGACCCCATCGCTTCCCGCATGAAGGTTTCCACCCTCATCGAGTCTCTCCCCGGTTATGGCAAGGCCAAGGCCGCCAAGATCATGGAGGAGCTCGGTATCTCCGCTACTCGTCGCGTCCAGGGCCTCGGCGTCCGTCAGCGCGAGCAGCTCCTCGAGCAGCTGACCAAATAAGTGAGCGCTCAGGATTCCAAGCTCTTTGTGATTTCTGGACCGTCAGGCGCAGGCAAGGGTACGCTCGTCGCTCGTGTGCGCGAGCGCCGCTCGAACCTGGGTCTGACGGTTTCGGCTACCACGCGAGCACCACGCAAAGGTGAGGTCGACGGCGTCAACTACTTTTTTCTGACGCGCGAGGAGTTCGACCGCCGCGTGGCAAACGGTGAGTTTGTTGAGTGGGCCAAGGTCCACGGTAACTGCTACGGCACGTTGGTGAGCGAGGTCACATCCAAGCTCGCCTCGGGCTCGTCTCTGATTTTGGAGATCGATGTCCAGGGCGCCCTGCAGGTGAAGGAGCGTTTCCCCGAGGCCGTGCTGATCTTTATCAAGCCGCCTTCGCTTGAGGTGCTCCGCGAGCGTCTAGTCGGTCGCGGTACCGAGACGCCCGAGACGATTGAGCTGCGTATGGCAAACGCCGCCGATGAGCTTGCCCTTGCCGACCGCTACGACGACGTCGTGGTGAATGACGATCTCGACCGCGCGACCGATGAGCTCGTTCGCGTTCTCGATATGCATGAAAGGATCTGAGGTCCGTGTCCGTTGTAAAGCCTTGCATTGACGATCTTCTGGAGAAGACCGATCACAACCGCTTCCTGCTCGCTTCGCTTGCCTCTAAGCGCGCCTGCGACATCAATAGCATGCTGCGTGGCCAGCACAACCGCGTGCTTGCCGTCCAGGATGTCGATGACATCACCATCGGGCTTTCCGGTGCCGATACCATCTCGATGGCTATGGACGAGATTGTCGACGGTGACATCTCTTACGACGAGGCCCGTTACGAGAAGGCGCTCGGCCACAAGGTTGCTGAAGCCTAAATGGCGGCTCGCGTCTGCCTGGTCCACTATCACGAGGTTGGACTGAAGGGCAAGAACCGCGCACATTTTGAGCATATCCTCATGGATAACATCAAGGCGGCCTTGGCCGCCTTTTCCGTGAACGCCGTGTCTCGAATTTCCGGTTATATCCTCGTGACCTTTAACGAACATCAGGCCGACGAGGCGGCGCGTGTCATTCGCACCGTTCCCGGCGTTGCCCGTGTGTCTTTGGCGTATCACACCAACCGCGACCCGCAGGAGTACTGCGCCGCCGCCGTGAAGGCGCTGCGCGAGTTTGGTTCCTTCGATTCGTTTAAGGTGCACGCCAAGCGCTCCAATACTGACTATGAGCTCACCTCGATCGATATCAATCGTCAGGTGGGCGAGGTACTGTGTGAGGCCTTCCCCGATAAAAAGGTTCAAATGCACGACCCCGATGCAATGGTGCACGTACTGGTGGTCCAGGGTAGCGTTTACGTGTACGCACGCTCCGAGCGCGGCGTGGGCGGTCTGCCGGTGGGTTCTGCCGGCAAGGTCGTGACGCTGCTGTCCTCGGGTATCGATTCTCCGGTGGCGACCTGGATGCTCGCGCGCCGCGGCGCGGTTTGCGTGCCGGTACATTTCTCCGGTCGTCCGCAGACGCCCGATACGAGTGAGTATTTGGTGCAGGATATCATCCGTGCGCTTGAGCCGGGTGTCCAGATCGGCCGCCTGTACGTGGTGCCGTTTGGCGACTGCCAGCGTGAGATTTCGGTCACCTGCCCCAGCAACCTGCGTGTGATCATGTATCGTCGCATTATGTATTCGGTTGCCGAGCGCATTGCGCACATCGAGGGCGCCAAGGCCATCGTTACGGGCGAATCGCTTGGGCAGGTTGCCTCCCAAACGCTTGAGAACATCATGGCCGTCAACGAGGCCGTGAAGATCCCCGTGTTCCGTCCTCTCATCGGTTCGGACAAGCAGGAGATCATCGCGCGTGCTGAGGAGATCGGTACGTTCGATATCTCGACTGAGGCCGCTCCCGACTGCTGCACGCTGTTTATGCCGCGCCGACCCGAGACGCACGCTAAACTCGATGCCGTGCATGAGGCCTGGGAGTTGTTCGATCATGAGGAGATGATCGAGCGCCTGCTCAAGCAGACCGAGTACATCGACTTCGAGAGCAACACGTATAAGGCCCCTAAGACCTTAAAACGCAAACATTCGGAGCTTGCTCCGCGTGAGATTTACCAAGATTACGAGTAAATTTGTGCATAGACCGACGATGCGCCTGCATCGTCGGTCTTTTGCTATCTGGGCATTTTGCGGCTAAGTGTTCATTTGCTGACGTGTGCCTGAATAAATGGACAGATTTGTGCAAGGTTTTGGTCAGCTTTTGTTTTGACCTCGAAAACCGGTTTTGGGGCGTGGCTGTTGCGGAGCTCCTTTCCTGACACGATGATGTTGGGAGGTTTTGCTATGGCGCAGCGCGAACAACACGAACGAGTCAAAAAGATGGACCGCTGGGCGGGCAAACTGCTCGGTCATAAGGCAGTGGTGATGGCGATACTGGTCGTCATTGCGATGGCGAGTGGACTGGCAATGGCGAACTTTGGCGGCGGTGCCGGCGGTGTGTCGTTTGAGCGCACTGATGGTTCGGGCACGTTAGTGGAGCCGGGATCCGGCGATGCTTCGAGTGGAAAGACATCTGAAGGCTCTTCGCCTAAGGCGTCTGCCGCGGCAGAGGTCTATGTCGATGTTGATGGCGCCGTGGTGTCACCCGGTGTATATCGCCTCAAAGACGGGGCGCGGGTGGCTCAGGCGATTGATGCCGCCGGCGGGCTGGCGCCCGAAGCAGACGTTACGGGGCTTAATCGTGCATCTAAGGTCGTCGATGGACAGAAGATTCACGTTCCAACGGTAGGGGAGCAGCAGGCGTCCATTGCGGAAGCTGGTGTTGATGGTGGGACTTCCGCATCATCAGGCGTCGGTGGCGCAACAGGCCTAGTAAACATTAATACGGCAAGCTCGGCAGAGCTGCAGACGCTCTCGGGAATCGGTCCCTCAATGGCACAGTCGATTATCGATGAGCGGACAAAGAACGGTGCTTTTGCTTCGGTTGACGATCTGATGCGCGTGTCGGGAATCGGCGAAAAGAAGCTTGCCAAAATCAAAGATTGCATCTGCGTATGAGTGCGACCGAGCGAGAGCACGTGATGCCTCCGCGGCCCCTGATTCCGTGGACGATGGCCCTGTGTGCCGGCATGTGCGTGAGCTGCGCCTTGGTGCTCAGCATAGCCGCTGATGCGCTGCTGAGGGAGCAGGCGACGGCGGTCGGGCCGCTATGGGCCATTCCCGTTGCGGCAGCGGTTTTCGTTGTGCTGGCTCACTCTTGTGCGCGGCTTGCCCCTTTGAAGCGGTGGCTGTATGCCGCGTCCGCCGGTCTCGTGGCGGGAGCGGTCGTCTCGGCGTGGTGGGCTGTGGGTGCGCTCAGCGCCTCGAAGGCGCTCGACGGTCGAGCGGCAAGCGGCCTCGAGTTTGTCGTGCAGGGTGATCCATCCATAAACGACGACGTGTATTCCTATACCTGCGAGGCACGCGCGGACGGTAAGAACTTGGCAACGGTTCGCCTATCGTGTGATCGTGAGCTCAAGGTCGGGGCGCACGTGCGTGTTATCGGTCGCGTTTCGCGTTTTGAGAACGACGCATATGGACGATCGCGCGTGCTCCGAGGCGAGGTGCGCAAGGTTAAAGCCGTTCGGATTTTATCGGTCGATGAGGGTTCTCCGGGGCCGCTGCTTCGGCTGCGAAATGGGCTGCTTGCGTCCATCGCGCCTGCGACCGACCCGGCGCGTGCGCTCATAGCCGGTGTCGTCTGCGGTCGTTCGGCCAGGCTGCGCGCCCAGCCGGCGGGCGACTGGTTTTCTGTGACGGGAACGGCACATCTTATCGCCGTCTCGGGCAGCCATTTGGCTATCGTGGGGTTTGTAATCGAGGGTGTATTGCAAAAGACTCGGTGCTCACGTGGTCTTCAGCGGGCGATATTGGCGATAACGCTTGTGGGCTATGCTGCCTTTACGGGCGCGTCTCCCTCGGCCGTGCGTGCGTGCTGCATGGTGTTCGTGACGCTTGTCGTAAACGGCGCGGGGCGTCGTCGGCACGGCCTTTCGGCACTCTTCGTAACCATGTCCATCTTTGTGCTGCTGCGGCCGACGGTGCTGTTCGAGATGGGCTTTCAACTCTCGTGTGCCAGCGTCTTAGCCATTCTGTGCTTTTGTCCCTATGCGACCTACGCTTTGGGTGAGCTAGGTGTGCCATCAGGCGTTGCCAGCGTGCTTTCCGTCACGCTGTGCTCACAACTGGCGACACTTCCCATTACCATTCCTGCCTTCGGTACGTTCTCGCTCATTGCTCCGCTGGCAAATGCGGTCATCGGTCCGGTGGTGAGCGCACTGCTCGCTGTGTCGATCGTGCTGGCTCCCTTTTCGCTCGTGGGACCGTTGCGGACTTGGGCGCTCGTTGTGCCCATGATTGCCGCCCGTTGCGCGCTGTTCTTCGAGCAGCTGTTTGCCGCCGTGCCGGGTGCATACGTGAGCGTGCCGCCCGATAGCATGTGGATTTACCTAGTGCCGTGTTTTCTGGCGGTTCTGCTGGTCTGGTGGCCGCGTCCCCGTGCACGTCCTATGGCGGTGGGGCTTGCATGCCTGATGCTCTTGGCTGCGATTCCGTACGTCTATTGGGATCGATTCGCTCCGCCTTCGGTGACGGTTCTCGATGTGGGCCAGGCCGATGCGATTCTTATCCGCCAAGGCGGCGCAGTAGCTCTCGTCGACTGCGGGCTCGACGAGCGTGTGGTTGCGGCGTTGGTTCGCAATAACGTGCACCATATCGATGCCGTTTTTGTGACGCATTGGGATGAGGACCACTGGGGTGGTTTGCCTGCCGTGCTCGAACAGTTTTCGGTCGGAACGATTGCCGTGGCGGCGGATGCGCTGGAGGATGCTCCTGCCGAGGTATTGAACCGACCTGGCGTGGAGTATCGGCAGGTGCGCCGTGGGGATACGGTCGACATCGGCTCATTTTGCGCCCGCGTGATGTGGCCATTCGAGTCCGTGGATGGCGAGGGAAATGAGGACTCGCTTGTCCTGCTGCTCTCTTATGTTCAGGAAGGTAAGGGCCTGCGAATACTTCTCACCGGTGATGCCGAGCTCGACCAAGAACGGGAATTCGTGCAGGAGGTGGGGGATATCGATGTGCTTAAACTTGGGCATCACGGCTCCAAGGTTTCAGTCGATGGTGAGTTGCTGGACGTCCTGAAGCCCGAGCTTTCCCTCGCAAGCGCTGGTGAGGGGAATCGATATGGCCATCCGTCCGATGCCTGCATCGATGCCGTTAAGGAAGCGGGTGGTGTGTTCGCGTGTACCATCGAACACGGCGACATTACCGTCACACCGACTGCGAATGGCTTTGTGATGCGATGCCAGTGACCGTGACGACGTCGTTGGCGTGTGGTGGGCCCCTGGGCTAAAATGGCACGGAACGAATACGAAGGCCTGTGGGAGGGGAGCGCAATGTCCGAAACCGGTTTGCTGCCGGCATATCTGATCGTCGGTACCGACGGAGTTAAGCGCGACCACGCCGTCTCGCGTATGAAAGCGCGTCTGGAAAAATCGGGTATGGTCGAGTTCAACCTCGACGAGCGAGACATGACCAAGGACCCCGATATCGAGTCCATTATCGGATCGCTTAACACCTTTCCGATGGGCAGCGAGTTTCGTCTGGTAATCCTCGATGGCTGCTCAAAGCTCGCCAAGGCGGTCTCGGAGCCGCTCGTTGGGTATCTGGCGAGTCCCAGCCCCACTACGGTCTGCCTCATCATCGCCGACTCACTTGCCAAGAATACGCGCCTGTATAAGGCAATCGCCAAGATCGACAAGAAGGCTATCGTCAATTGCTCGGGTACCAAGCGCTGGGAACTGCCGCGCCGTGTTCAGCAGATGGCGACGCAGCGCGGTAAGTCGATTTCGACGGCGGCCGCCGAGGAGCTCGTCTCGCGTTCGGGCGAAAACACGCGCATGCTCGATAACGACTTGGCTAAGCTTGCCCAGATGGTCGAGTCGCCTCAGATTGAACTTGCCGATGTTGAGCGCTGGATTGTCCGTACGGCCGAGGTTCAACCCTGGGACTTCCTCAACGCCGTCTCGGCTCGCGATATGCGGCGATCGCTCGAGCTCTTCAATCTGCTGCCCGCCAAGAGCTATGTGTGGACCTACACGCTGCTGTGCGGTCGCATCCGTGAGCTGATCGTCGCCAAGGCGCTCGATGCGCGTGGACAGGGTCGTGAGCTGGCCGCAACGCTCAAGCTCCAGCCCTGGCAGGTCAAGAATCACCTGACTTGGGCGCGTCGCTTTTCGATGGCAGAGCTCGTCGCAGCGCTCGAGGGTGCGGTCGATGTGGAGCTCGCGCTCAAGGGCTCTGCCGATTCTGAGACCGCGCTTTTGCTCTGGATTACGAACATCTTGAGAAAATCGTGATGATACCTGCCTATTTGACAAATTCGTTCTATTCCTTTGAGGGGGAGCGTGCTATAGTAGGCGCTTGCATGACCTCACCGTGTCTCAGAGGTGTCATACATTTTTTGCAAGGAACTCGAAAGGAACTCCAGAAATGGCAAACATCAAGTCTCAGAAGAAGCGTATCCGCACCAATGAGGCAGCTCGCATGCGTAACAAGGCTGTCAAGTCCGAGCTCAAGACGCTGACCAAGCACGTCCAGTCCGCCGTCGCCGAGGGCGACGCCGAGAAGGCCCAGGCTGCCCTCAAGACCGTTACCAAGCGTCTCGACATGGCTGCCGCCAAGCATGTTATCCACAAGAACCAGGCTTCCAACCGCAAGTCCGGTCTTGCCAAGCTCGTGAACAGCATCAACGCCTAAGTTGTAAATTTCACACTACACAGATTACGCGCATAAATGGAGCCTGTTTTATGGAACAGGCTCCATTTTTTGTACCGCTCGGGTAAGATAGTCCGCATGAATACTTCAATTGACATTTCCCACATCCGCAACTTCTCAATCGTTGCGCACATCGACCATGGCAAGTCTACGATCAGCGACCGCATCCTCGAGCTCACCCATACCGTCGACGAGCGCGACATGGAGTCGCAGCTGCTCGACACCATGGATATCGAGCGCGAGCGCGGCATCACGATCAAGTCCAACGCCGTCCGCGTGTCCTATGACGCCGACGACGGCGAGACGTATCAGTTCAACCTCATCGATACGCCGGGCCATGTAGACTTTACCTACGAGGTCTCGCGTTCGCTGGCCGCTTGTGAGGGCGCGGTGCTCGTCGTCGACGCCACTCAGGGTGTCGAGGCACAGACCGTCTCCAACGCGACGCTCGCCATGAACGCCAATCTGGACATTGTGCCCGCCATCAACAAGATCGACCTGCCCTCGGCCCATCCCGACGAGGTTAAGACCGAGATCGAGGACGACCTGGCGATTCCCGCCGATGATGCCGTGTGCGTCTCGGGCAAGACCGGCGAGGGCATTCACGATCTGCTGGAGTCCATCGTCTTTTTGATTTCGCCGCCTAAGGGCGATGCAAACGCTCCGCTCAAAGCGCTCATTTTGGATTCGTACTTTGACGAGTATCGCGGTGTGGTGGCTACGGTGCGCGTCTTCGATGGTTCCATCAAAAAGGGCGATACCCTGCTTATGATGCAGGCCAAGGGCGACTTTTTGGTCGACGGCGTGGGCGTCAAGCGTCCTGCCGAGACCCCGGTCGACGCGCTGACCGTCGGCGAGGTTGGCTATGTGGTCACGGGTCTGAAGGACCCCGAGGCTGTGCGCGTGGGCGATACCCTTACGTGGGCTTCGAACCCCTGCCCCGAGCCTCTGCCGGGCTACCGCGAGGCCAAGCCCATGGTCTACACGGGCCTGTTCCCGATCGACAACAAGGACTACGAGAACCTGCGTGACGCCCTCGATAAGCTGCACGTCAACGACCCGTCGTTGGTGTGGGAGCCCGAGACCTCGGTGGCGCTCGGCTTTGGCTTCCGCGTGGGCTTCCTGGGCCTGCTGCACATGGAAGTCGTCAAGGAACGCCTGGAGCGCGAGTTCAACCTGGACCTCATTGCCACGAGTCCCTCGGTCGACTATCACGTCTACAAGACCGACGGCGAAATGATCGATGTCCGCAGTCCGCAGGACCTTCCCGAGGCCACACGCATCGATCGTATCGAGGAACCCTACCTCAAGGCAAAGATCATCTGCCCGCCTGAGTACACGGGTGCCGTCATGCAGCTCGCCATCGAGCACCGCGGCGTCACAACCGACATGATCCACCTGACGAGCAAATCGGTCGAGATGCGCTTCGATATGCCGCTCGCCGAGCTCATCTTGGACTTCTTCGATCAGCTCAAGAGCCGCACCAAGGGTTACGCCTCGCTCGACTATGAGTTCAACGAATATCGCCCCTCTGAGCTCGTCAAGCTCGACATCCTGCTTTCGGGCGACGAGGTGGACGCGCTTTCGTTTATCGTCCATAAGGACAAGGCATATGGCCTGGCCCGTGGCCTGTGCGACAAGCTCAAGGAGATCATCCCGCGTCAGCTGTTCGAGGTGCCCATCCAGGGTGCTATCGGCAACAAGATCATCGCCCGTTCCACCGTCAAGGCGCGTCGCAAGGACGTTCTTGCTAAGTGCTACGGCGGCGATATCTCGCGTAAGCGCAAGCTGCTCGAGAAGCAGAAAGAGGGCAAGAAGCGTATGAAGGCCATCGGATCGGTCGAGGTCCCGCAGGAGGCCTTTATGGCGATCCTCAAGGTGGACGAGTAGGTCTATGGCTCTTTCCGAATATAGTCTGCGGCTGCTGGGCGCCTATGCCGAGCAGCCGTTCCTTATGGCTCCCATGGCGGGCGTGACCGACCCTGCCTATCGCATCATGTGTCGCCGCCGCGGTGCCAACCTTGCCTACAGCGAGATGGTGAGCGTGGCAGGCCTTGCCTATGCCAGTAATAAGACGTGGCGCCTGGTGCTACCGGCCGACGAGGAGCAGCAGATTTGCGTGCAGCTCTTTGGCTCCAAGCCCGATCAGTTTGCGAGCGCCGTCGCCGCCGTCGAGGAGCGCGTTGGCGATCGCCTGTCGCTCATCGATATCAATATGGCATGTCCCGCCCGCAAGGTCGTTACCAAGGGCGAGGGCTCGGCGCTCATGCGCACGCCCGACCTGGCCGAGAAGATCGTCGAGGCCACGGTGGGCGCGGCGCACGTGCCCGTGACCGTCAAGATTCGCAAGGGCTTTTATGCCGAGGACCGCAATGCCGCGACATTTGCCCAGATGCTTGAGGGCGCAGGGGCTGCCGCAGTCGCCGTGCATGGTCGTTGCGCCACGCAGCTCTACACGGGCCAGGCCGATTGGTCTGTCGTCGATGAGGTTGCCGACGCTGTCGAGATTCCCGTGATCGGTTCGGGCGATGTGTTCTCGGCCGAGGACGCTGCCGAGCATCTGCAAGGCTCGGGTGCCAGAGCGGTGTTTATCGCGCGCGGCATCTACGGCAATCCGTGGGTGTTCGGCGATGCCCGAGCCCTTGCACTCGATGGCACGCCGGTTCCTTCTCGCTCCTCGGTTGAGCGCCTGGAGGCTCTGCGTGAGCACCTGACGTTGACGCACGAGCTTCTGCCGCTTATGTCGCGTGCCCGTACGTATGCAAGCTGGTACTTAAAGGGCATGCCCCATGCCGCCGCCTGGCGCGCTCAGGTGGTGCGCTGCTCCACGTACGAGGAGTTTATGGCGCTGGTCGATGATATCGAGCGCGACGTGGTGCTCTGTGAGGCCGCGCTTGCCGCTGGTGAGCCGGTGCCCGCTCATCCGCTGGAGGCTTAAGGGTGGCCATTACCGCGCTGTATGTGCATGTGCCGTTTTGCGCCCAAAAGTGCAGGTACTGCGACTTTGACTCGCGCAGTTTTCCCCCGTTCGACCTGGGCGCTGCGCTCGATGCCTATTTTGAACAGCTGTATGCACGCCTCGATGCCTATGGCGACGCCGGGGCGCTTGCACAGATCCGCACCGTCTATGTTGGCGGCGGCACGCCGTCGCTGGCGGGGGAGCGTCTGGTAGAACTCGCCCGGCGTATCTCTGCGAGGTGTAAGCCCGTTGAGTTTACCTGCGAGGCTAATCCAGAGTCGTTGACTCCACGGCTCGCTGCGGCGCTTGCCAGCGTAGGCGTCACGCGCATTTCTTTGGGAGTTCAGACCCTCGACAACGCCGAGCTTGCCTCGATCGGCCGTATCCACGATGCGGGTCGCGCCCTTGCGGCCATCGCCACGGTCAAGGATGCCGGGCTCGATGTGTCGTGCGACCTTATGTGCGGCCTTCCCGGGCAGACCGCTGTAAGCTGGCAGCGTACGCTCGATGGCGTGCTTGCGGCGGCCCCGCACCATGTGTCGGTCTATCCGCTCACGCTCGAGGAGGGCACGCCGCTTTACCGCATGGCGTGCCGTGACGAGTCGCTTGAGCCCGATGAGGATTTCCAAGCCGCATGCATGGACGTTGCGCGCGAGCGGCTGAGTTCGGCAGGCTACCATCCGTATGAGGTGGCAAGCTACGCGCTCGACTGCCATGAGTGTGCTCACAACATTGCCTATTGGACCGGACAAGGCTATCTGGGCTTGGGTCGTTCTGCCGCCGGTATGCTCGACGCCGGGGATTTCGATCGCTTGGCCGGGCTGTTTCCCGCCGTGCCCGCTCGCAGCGATGCGTATCGCGTGCGCTTGGTGCAACGCGACGATGCCGCTACGACGTTTGATGCCGAGTATCTGTCGCAGCGCGAGGCGGCAGCCGAGGATTTGATGCTTGCCTGCCGCATGACGCGTGGCATTGGGCCCGACTTGTTGGTTCGCTCGGCAAGCGTGATCGCTGCAGATGAGTTGGCGGCGGCCTGTGACCGTGCACTCGAGTTGGGCCTTGCCGCCTGGGTGCCCGATCATATTGAAGGACATGCGGGACGCGTCACCTCAAAAGACGTTATCGCAGGTCGCGTCCGTGCTCGTTTAGCGCCCACCCACTTGGGCTGGCTCGATGGAAATGTGCTGTTCGAGCTGTTTTGGGGTCTAGCCTAGGCCGCTCGGGTAGAATTACCGCAATATATACGCTGCTGTGAGCAGGAGGTTGCCGCGCATGGCGACGATGAACGAAAAAGATTACTACGAGATTTTGGGTGTCTCTAAGGACGCCACCTCGCGTGATATACAAAAAGCCTTCCAGCAAAAGGCCCGCAAGCTCCATCCGGACGTCAATAAAGAGCCGGATGCCGAGGAAAAGTTCAAAGAGGTTTCCGAGGCCTATGCCGTGCTTTCGGACGAGCAGAAGCGTGCGCGCTATGACGCCATGCGCTCGGGCAATCCCTTCGCCGGCGCTCCTGCGGCTTCTCCCTATGGCGGCGGCTACGCCGGTAGCGCGGGCTATGGCAATCCCTTTGAGGGCGGCTTTCCCTTTGGTGGCGCCTGGGGCCAGCCGCGTCGCGGGCAGGCTGCCTATAATCCCGAGAACGGCGCCAACGTGGTCGTCGATATTAAGCTCGACGCCAAGGAAGCCAAGGGTGGTGCCCGCAAGACCGTCCGCTATACGCGCTTCGATACCTGTGGTCACTGCGGAGGCTCGGGTTCTGTCTCCTCCGAGCATGCACATACCTGTCCGAGCTGCGGCGGTCGCGGCCACATCGACGTCGACCTGTCCTTCCTGTTTGGTGCCGGCACGTTTCAGTCGGTCTGCCCCGAGTGCGGCGGTTCCGGTAAGGTCGTCGCCGACCCCTGCCCCGATTGCGGCGGCAGCGGGCGAACCCGTGTGACCTCCGAGCAGACGATTGAGTTTCCTGCCGGTACGCACGATGGCGACGAGGTCCGTATTAGCGGTATGGGTCACGCCGGCACCAACGGTGCCTCGGGTGGCGATTTGGTCGGTCGCGCCCATGTTGAGGCCGAGCGCCTGGAAGGCAAGGCCCGTACCGGTTTTTACCTGATGGGCATCGTGGCGCCGTTTTTGGTGCTGTCGGCCATCTCGGGCGTGTTCTCGGCCTTTGCCGTGATGTGCTTTATTCCGTTTGCCATGGGCCTGTTCATGGTGCTCTCGGACGGCGTACTGCATCGCAGCCTGCTGTGGTGGAAGCGCGGCGCGATGCAGTTTGCCAATGGTTTTGCCAACGGATTTATGTTTGCGCTCGTGTCGGTTTGGTTTGCGAGCTGCTCGCAGCGTGCCATGCTTTCGCCCTACGCAATGCAATAACATCAAACCCTCTGTTTGCGGCCGGCCCAGCTTGGGTATAGGACGCACTGTGACAATAATGAAAGTCGGAAGGATTCGGTCGTGTCGGAAAATAGGGATTACTACGAGGTACTTGGCGTCGACAAGGATGCCGACGCGCGGACGATTAAACGCGCGTTTCTAAAGAAGGCCCGTACCGTACACCCGGACGTTTCGGACGACCCCGAGGCCGAGGCCAAGTTCAAGGAGCTCAACGAGGCGTATTCCGTTCTTTCCGATGAGCAGAAGCGTGCTAACTACGACCGTTACGGCACTGCCGACGGCCCCGGTGGCTCCGGCTACGTCGATATCAATGATATCTTTGGCGGCATGGGCATGGACGACCTCTTCTCCTCGTTCTTTGGCGGCGGTGCCAGCGGTGGCGCCCGAAATCGCCGTGAGCGTCGTCGCGGCCGCGATATGGCCATCTCCCTTTCGGTGACCCTTGAGGAGGCGGCGCTCGGTTGCAAAAAGACGATCAGCTATGACCGCCTTGCCCCCTGCGAGGATTGCAACGGCACCGGCAGGGCCGAGGGTGCACAGGAAAAGCAGTGCAGCCGCTGCCGCGGCACGGGCTATGTCACGACGGTCCAGCGTTCGTTCCTGGGCCAGGTTCAGTCCTCTTCGCCTTGCCCCGACTGCCACGGCGAGGGCACGGTTATCGACCATCCCTGCGAGACCTGTGACGGTCAGGGCCGCACGCCTTCGCACGAAAAGATCGACATCGATATTCCCGCCGGTGTTTCGACTGGTCGCCAGCTGCGCGTGAGTGGTTTTGGCGAGGCCGGCCTTCGCGGCGAGCCTTCGGGTGACCTGATTGTCAACGTGCGCGTTGCCGACCATGAGCGCTTTAAGCGCAACGGTGACGACCTGTACTTGGTGAGCGATATCTCGATTGCGCAGGCTGCGCTCGGCTGCGAGATCGAGGTCGAGGGCATTATGCCCGACGAGGTCGTTAAGGTGACGGTTCCCGCCGGCGCCCAGTACGGCGACACCGTGAGCGTCAATAATTACGGCATGCCGCGCATTGGCGGTGGCGGTTCGCGTGGCCGCCTGATCGTGCAACTGCGCGTGGTCGTTCCCACCAATCTTTCCAATAAGCAACGCGAGCTGCTCCGTGCTTTTGCCGATGAGATGGGCGATGACGTCGCTTCCGGTAAGAAGTCGGTGACCGACCGTATCAAGAGTGCCCTCGACGATATCCTCGATTAAGGAGCCCGCGTGCTCGCACCCCATATTTCCGTCGTCAACCTCGGCTGCCGTGTCAACCGGGTTGAGTCTGACCGTATCACTGCCGATCTTATGCGCCTGGGCTTTGCTATGGTGGAGCCCCAGGATGCCGATCTGATCGTCATTAACACCTGTGCCGTTACGGGCGAGGCCGAGGCCAAGACACGTAAGGCCGTCCGTCATGCGCTGGCCCATCCAAACGAGCCTTATGTGCTCGTGACCGGTTGCGTGGTCAATTTGCATCCCGAGGAGCTGTTGGAGCTTTCGGATCGCGTGATCGCCGAGCCGTCCAAGATCGATGTCGCCGAACGTGTCTGCGAGGTGCTGGGCGTTGAGTCCGATAGCGTTCCCGCCTGCAGCGATGGCGAGGTGGTCGATGCGCTCGGTCGCTCTCGCCTGGGCGTGAAGATCCAGGACGGCTGCAACCATCGCTGCACCTATTGCATTGTGTGGAAGGCGCGCGGCCCCGAGCGCTCCGTGCCCGTCGAGTCCGTGCTTGAACAAGTTCGCGAGGCCCAGGAGGCCGGCGTGCCCGAGGTGGTGCTGACCGGTGTGAACCTGGGTGCCTACGATGGCAAGAGCGCGACCGACGAGCATGTCGAAATCGATGAGCTGCTCGAGGCCATCATGGAGCGCACGACTATTGCGCATGTGCGCATTTCCTCGGTCGAGCCCATGGATATCTCTGAGCGCCTGCTTAAGGTTATGGCGCGCTATCCGCAGCGTATTGCCCCGTTTTTGCACCTGCCCGTGCAGTCCGGCTGTACGGCGACGCTGCATCGCATGGGTCGTCCCTATAGTGCCGAGGCCTTTGAGGACACGGTGCGCATGATTCGCGCCATCCTGCCGCAGGCGTCTCTTTCGTGCGACGTCATCGTCGGTTTTCCTGGTGAGACGGACGAGGAGTTCGAGGAGTCGCTGGCGCTGTGCCGCCGTGTGGGTTTCTCGCGTATGCACGTGTTCCGCTATAGCAAGCGTCCCGGTACCCTTGCTGCCGACATGCCCGACCAGGTGCCGCCCGAGGTTATGGCCGAGCGCAGCCGTCGTATGCGAGACACGGCGCAGGAGCTCGCTATTGCCGATGCTCGTCGTCGCGTGGGCACTGTCGAGCGTGCCGTGCTCGAGTATGGTGACAGCCTGACGCTCGGTTCGTTCCATCATGCCCGTCTTGACGATACCTGTGGACTTACAGCCCCGTGCCTGCTCGATGTTGCTATCATCGGAGTCGATGATTCCGGCTTGGTCCATGCGCGCAGGGAGGTCCATGGAAGCCTCGAAGATTAGACTTACCGTTCCCGAGGGAATTGATCCCTCGTGCGTTTTGGGCGCCGGCGACGGCGTCCTTCGTGCACTCGAGAGCTTGGTTCGCGCCCATGTGGTCGCCCGTGGCGATTGCATCGCCGTGAGCGGTGACCCGGACGAGGTCGAACTCGTGGCTCGCTTTTTCGAACATGCTTTTCGCGAGGCGGCGGCCGGTCGTACCCTGTCTGCCGACGATGTCTCTCGCTGCCTGGCCGTCTTGCGCGATGGTGAGCACGAGGCTACGTCGCTTCGCGATGACGTGCTGCTTTCGTATCGCGGTCGCGTCATTCGCCCCAAGACGCTCGGGCAAAAGCGCTATGTGGATGCCATTCGCTCGCATACCATCACCTTTGGCTTGGGTCCTGCCGGTACCGGTAAGACCTATCTGGCCATGGCGCTCGCCGTTGCCGCGCTCAAGCGCCATGAGGTGGGCCGTTTGATCTTGACGCGTCCTGTTGTCGAGGCGGGGGAGAACCTGGGCTTTTTGCCTGGCACCCTCGAGGAAAAGATCGATCCGTACATGCGTCCGCTCTACGACGCCCTTTTTGACATGATGGATCGCGAGCGCACCGATGAGCTTATGGAGCGCGGCGTGATCGAGATCGCCCCGCTTGCCTATATGCGCGGTCGTACGCTGAGCGATGCTTTCGTGGTGCTCGACGAGGCGCAAAATACTACGCCCGAGCAGATGAAGATGTTCCTGACACGCCTTGGATTCAACTCCAAGTTCGTGATTACCGGCGACCTCAGCCAGCGCGACCTGGTGGGTCGTCGTGGTGGCTTGGCGGATGTTGAGAAGATTTTGGGCCGTGTCGACGATGTGGCGTTTGCACACCTGGAGCGCGCCGACGTGGTGCGCCATGCCCTAGTGGGTCGTATCGTTGAGGCATATGATGCTTATGATGACGTGCGCGAGCAGCGCTCGCGCGACCGAAAGGAGTCCCGTTGAGTGTATTGATCAGCAACGATGCCGAGCTCGATACGCTGCTCGACGCGCAGGAGGTGGAGCACATCTGCGAGGTTGTGCTTGCCGCCGAGGGCGTTGAACGTGAAGTCGAGATTTCCCTTTCGTATGTCGACGAGGACGAGATGCACGAGCTCAACCACGAGTGGCGTGGCATCGACCGCACCACCGATGTGCTCTCGTTTGAATGCGACTCGGCCTTTGACGAGGATATTCCCGCCGACGAGACGCTCGAGCTCGGCGATATCATCTTGGCCCCGCAGGTCATTGCCCGTCAGGCCCCCGGCTTTGGCAATAGCCCTGCCGACGAGTGCCGCCTGATGCTCGTACACGGCATGCTACACCTGCTGGGGTATGACCATATCGAGGACGACGAGGCCGAGGTCATGGAGGCCCGCGAGGACGCTATCCTGCGCGATCTGGCGCTCGAGCGCGGCGAGGACCCCAAACTCGTTCACGTCGGCCCCATCACCAATCATGCCCACGACTAGGAGCCGCTTATGATTCCCGGATCGAACAAGGACCATCCGTCCTTTTTAAAGTCGTTCTCCTACGCCATGGAGGGCTTCGTCACCGCCGTCAAGACCGAGCGCAACATTAAGGTTATGCTCGTAGCGGGCGTGTGCACCATCATTGCCGGCTGCATCGTGGGGCTCGACATTGCCGAGTGGGCCACGATTATCATCTGCTGCGGCCTGGTGATTCACGGCGAGCTGTGCAATACCGCCATGGAGGCCATTGTCGATCTGGCGACCCAGGAGCTCCATCCGCTGGCAAAACGCGCCAAGGACATCGCCGCCGCCTCGGTATACGTACTTTCAATCACCGCCGCGATTGTGGGCTTGCTGGTATTTGCCCACGCGCTCGGCTTTATTTAGAAAGGGATTCCCTTGTCCGACAATATGCAGCCTATCGATGAAATTTTGGACGACGAGTCCCCGGATGCTAAGGCGACCGAGGCCTATGAGGAAGCCGAGGAGTTCGACCCGTTTGAGGGCATGAGCGACGAGGAACTCGACGCCCTGTGCGACGAGGACGACAGCCTCGCGGGCTTTGGCGACGTTGAGCCCGGTTTCCGCAGTGGCTTCGTGGCCTTGGTCGGCCGCCCCAACGCCGGTAAGTCAACGCTGCTCAACGCCTGCTATGGCAAAAAGGTCGCCATCACCTCGCCGGTGGCCCAGACGACCCGCCGTCGCATGCGCGCCGTCGTCAACCGCCCCGGCTACCAGCTGGTCTTTGTCGATACCCCGGGTATCCACAAGCCCAAGGACGGTCTTGGGTCCGAGCTCAACAAGAGCGCGCTGTTCGAGCTGAACGATGTCGATGTTGTCGCGTTTTTGATTGATGCCACTAAACCGATCGGCAGGGGAGACGCCTGGGTTGCCGAGCGTGTCAAGAATGCCCGTTCCAAGAAGGTCCTGGTGCTCACCAAGGCCGATGAAGCCGACCCCGCACAGGTCATGGAGCAGCTTAAGGCCGCCCACGAGCTTATGGAATATGACGACGAGATCGTGACGTCGTCGGTCAAGAACTTTAACGTCGATGCCTTCATCGAGACCGTTGCGCACTTTTTGCCCGAGGGTCCGCGTTGGTTCCCCGAGGACATGGGTACCGACGCTTCCGATGAGACGCTCGTTGCCGAGTTTGTGCGCGAGAAGGTCTTGCGCCGCACCCGTGATGAGATCCCGCACTCCGTGGGCGTGATTTGCGATGCGCTTGAGCAGACCAAGAAGGTGCTGCGCGTGCACGCCACCATTTACGTCGAGCGCGAGGGCCAAAAGGGCATCATCATCGGCAAGGGCGGCGAGATGATCAAACATATCGGCATCGACGCCCGTCGCGACCTTGAGCGCATCTTTGGCACCCAGGTCTTTTTGGAGCTGGACGTGAAGGTCAAGGCCGGCTGGCGTGACGACGAGGCCCAGATTCGCCGCTTTGGCTATAACGCCGAGGATTAGGGACACGCGGCGCGAATGGCAGGTTCTCGTACATATCGCACGAAAGTGCTCGTGCTCGATAAGACGAAGCTCAAAGAGACGGACCTGATCCTGACGATGCTTGACGAGCGGGGTCGGCAGGTTCGTGCCGTGGCAAAGGGCGCCCGCAAACCCGGCGGACGCCTGGCTGCGCGCTGCGAGATGTTCTGTACCGTTGATCTGCTGCTTGCGCATGGACGGTCGCTCGACGTGGTTTCCCAGGCCGAGCTTATGGAGGCGCCGCTCGGCGCTGCTCCCGATTACGAGATGACATGCGCCGCAAGCGCGATCGCCGAGGTCGCGCGCGTGTGCTCGTTCGAGGACGCCGAGGACCCGTTTACCTTTGCCATAACGCAGCGAGCGCTTGCCCTGGTGGGCAGCGGGCTCGACGCGGCGCATATGGATCTACTTGTGGCGGCATATGTCTTTAAGCTGCTGTCGCACGTTGGCTATCGACCCGATTTTTCGGCCTGCGTGCTGTGCGGAGACCCCATGCTGTCGTATTTTTCGCCCCAGGCGGGCGGTCTCATGTGCGGGTCGTGCGCGTCGAGCGTTCCGGGTGCCGAGCTGGTGTCGACCGGTGAGGTCGCGTGGCTGCGCGCCCTCATGTCCATGACCTTCGATGCGCTTATGGTCGAGAGGATCGACACGCATACGGCGGCGTTCTTGCTCGGGCTTTCGCATGTGTGGGCTGCGACGCACACCGATCAGCGCCTCCGTGCGATGGAATTCATGTTGGGTCGGTGATGATGCGCAGGCACGGGCTGCTTGTGGTAACATACCGACCTGTTGGTACCTCGACCTTGGTTGCTCGCTCCACCGGCGGCTTCCCAGTCCGAGGCGAATCGAGTCGCCCGTGGGCGACGCAAAACGAAAGGTGAAACAATGACTGTTTCCAAAGAGCGCAAGGCGGAGCTGACTGCCCAGTTCGGTAACACCCCGGTCGATACCGGCAACCCCAAGGTTCAGGTCGCCATCCTGACCGAGCGCATCAAGGAGCTGACCGAGCACATGAAGTCCCACCAGAAGGACTTCCACACCCGTCGTGGCCTGCTCATGCTCGTCGGCCGTCGTCGTCGTCTTCTCTCCTACATCAAGAAGAACGACATCGTCGAGTACCGTGAGCTCATCAAGGCTCTGGGCATCCGCGACAACATCCAGTAGGATTTGTACATGCTAAGAGCGTCCTGCGCAGCGGGGCGCTCTTTTTGTGTAAGGGCGTGAACAATCACGCTCTGAAGCGTGGCGGGGGCAGGGGGCCCGCGTCACATGAGAAGCCCGCAGGCAAGGGGCCTGTGGGGTAAAGGAGAACAATGACACTCGTATCCAAGACCTTTGAGCTGTACGGCAAGACCTACACCTTTGAGTCCGGCGAGCTTGCCAAGCAGGCCACCGGCGCCTGTCTGGTCAAGCAGGGCGACACCACGATGCTCGATACCGTGGTCGTCTCCAAGGAGCGTAAGAACTACGACTTCTTCCCGCTGACCGTCGACTTCAACGAGAAGATGTACGCCGCCGGCCGCATCCCGGGCGGCTACCTCAAGCGTGAGGGCCGTCCCAGCGAGAAGGCCACGCTCACGGCTCGTATGATCGACCGCCCGATCCGCCCGAGCTTCCCGGACGGCTTCCGCAACGAGGTGCACATCGTCGCCACCTCGCTCGTCGCCGACCAGGTTAACCCCTTCGACGTCATCAACGTCATGGGCGCTTCGCTGGCCATGACGCTCGGCGGCGTGCCCTTCGAGGGCCCGCTTGCCTGCGTGCGCATCGGCCGTAACGTGGAGACCGGCGAGTTTATCGTCAACCCCACCTATGAGGAGCGCGAGAACTCCGACCTGGACCTGGAGCTGGGTGGCTCTGCCGACTTCATCTCGATGGTCGAGGCCGGCGCCGAGGAGATCTCCGAGGACGACATGCTCGCCGCCATGAAGTTTGGCCAGGAGGCCCTCGCTGCCTTCTGCCAGGCCCAAGACGAGTTCGTCGCCGAGTGGGAGCAGGTCAACGGCGCCATCGTCAAGAAGGAGTACCCGCTCGACCAGCCCGTTGAGGAGGTTCAGGAGCGCATCTTCGCCCACTACGACGAGATGGCCGCTGCCCTGCGCGACGCCGACAAGCTTTCCCGCATCGGCAAGGTCGAGGCTCTGAAGGAGTCCATCCGCGCTGAGTTCACCGACGAGGAGCAGGCCGCCTGGGAGCGCGAGATCCCCGTGGCGCTTAAGAAGCTCGAGAAGAAGGCCATGCGCACCATGGTCGTCGAGACCGGCGAGCGTGTCGACGGCCGTGCCGCCGACGAGATCCGTCCCATCATGGTGAAGGACAACTACCTGCCGCTCGTTCACGGCTCCGGCCTGTTCCAGCGTGGCCAGACTCAGGTGCTCTCCGTCCTGTCGCTCGGCATGCTTAACGAGGGCCAGCGTCTGGATACCATCGAGCCCACCGAGGGCAAGCGCTATATGCACCACTACAACTTCCCGCCGTTTTGCACCGGCGAGACCGGCCGCATGGGCAGCCCCAAGCGCCGCGAGATCGGTCACGGCAACCTTGCCGAGCGCGCCCTGCTTCCGGTGCTCCCCGACGAGAACGAGTTCCCCTACGCTATCCGTGTGGTCTCCGAGGTCATGGAGTCCAACGGCTCCTCTTCGATGGCTTCGACCTGCGGCTCCACGCTCGCCCTTATGGACGGCGGCGTGCCCATTAAGCGCCCCGTCTCCGGTATCGCCATGGGTCTGATCCAGGAGGAGGGCAAGACCGTGGTCCTGTCCGACATCCAGGGTCTCGAGGACTTCCTGGGCGACATGGACTTTAAGGTCACCGGCACCACCGAGGGCATCACCGCCCTGCAGATGGACAACAAGGCCACCGGTCTTACCTTCGACATCCTGGCCCGCGCCCTGCAGCAGGCCAAGGAGGGTCGCGCCTTCATCCTGCAGAAGATGCTCGATGTGATCCCCGAGCCGCGCCACACCACGCGCAGCACCGCTCCGCGCATCGTCTCCATCCAGGTTCCGACCGACAAGATCCGCGACGTTATCGGTTCTGGTGGTAAGGTCATCCGCGGCATCCAGGACGAGACCGGTGCCTCGGTCGACATCCAGGAGGACGGCACCGTCTTTGTCGGCGGCACCGGCGAGTCCGTCGACCAGGCTGTCGAGCGCATCAAGCTCATCATCAAGGTTCCCGAGCCGGGCGAGGAGTACACCGGTCGCGTTGTCTCCATCCAGCCCTTCGGTGCCTTCGTGAACCTTCTGCCCGGTAAGGACGGCCTGCTCCACATCTCCCGCGTCGCCAAGGGCCGCGTGGAGAAGGTCGAGGACGTCCTCAACGTGGGCGACGAGGTCAAGGTCGTCGTCATCGAGGTCGACGACCGTGGCAAGATCTCGCTCGATCGTCTTGACAAGCCTGAGGCCCCGGCTCGCGCCGAGGGTGCCTCCGAGGGCGACGGCGAGCACTTCCAGCGTCGTGAGCGTCCGCGTCGCGAGCGCTCCGAGCGCAGCGACCGTCCGCGCCGTCCCGGTGACAACGGAGGCCGCAAGCCCCGCCGCCACCACGACGCCGAGTAACAGCCGTACATAACCAGCACCGCAAGGGCGACTCCGGACAGGGGTCGCCCTTTTGCTTGCGCCCGGGAGGGCCGCATATGAAGTTTCCTGCTCTACAGTCCTGCGCAAGATGGAAAGCACATTAAGTGCTTTCCTTTGCGTGCGGAACTCGCGATAAACTTCATATGCGGCCCTCCCGGGCGCAAGCAAAAGGACTGGTTAGTGCCGCTCGCTATTTAGTTAGACAGTCTATTCAGTAGTCAGATTTCAGATCTGTAGATAGCCGCAGCAGCATCTTCCCAGATAAAACCGACCAAAATAAACCTGTCCCTTTTTGGCAGGTTTCCCGTGGGGCGGGCACTGATGAAGTTTATCGCGAGTTCCGCACGCAAAGGAAAGCACTTAATGTGCTTTCCATCTTGCGCAGGACTGTAGAGCAGGAAACTTCATCAGTGCCCGCCCCACGGGAAACCGGCGGGATAGACCGGTTTGGATGGGGCTTTGATGCATGGGTGGTCTGTTGGTGGGCAAATGGGTATCATACTGTGGTTATTGCATCGACTCTGCGATGCATGTTTGTACGTTCCCGGCGGTCGGTTTGCCAGAAGCGCCCCGTCGGTTGTTCCGGACCCGTTTCGAAGAAAGGAAACCACACTTACCTATGGCAGCTAAAAAATCATCTCCCTTGAAGATCATCCCGCTTGGCGGCCTTGACGGCATCGGCAAGAACATGACGGTCTTCGAGTGCGGCGACGACATGGTGCTCGTCGACGCTGGCCTCATGTTCCCGGATGACTCCCAGCCCGGTATCGACCTGGTGCTTCCCGACTACACCTATGTTCTGGAGAACGAGGAGAAGCTCCGCGGTATCATCGTCACCCACGGCCACGAGGACCACACCGGTTCGCTTCCGTACCTGCTGCAGGACCTCAACAACAAGGTGCCCATCTTCTCGAGCAAGCTGACGCTCGGTTTTATCGAGGGCAAGCTCTCCGAGTTCCGCATTCGCGCGCCCAAGTTCCGCGAGGTCAAGGGCGGCAGCCATGTCAACCTCGGCGGCATCTCGCTCGACTTCTTCTCGATGACGCACTCCATCCCCGGCGCTCTGGGCGTGTTCATCCGCACCAATCAGGGCACCGTTATGCACACCGGCGACTTTAAGCTCGACCAGACGCCCATCGATGGCGTCACGCCCGACTACGCCGCTATCAGCCGCTTTGCCAAGCAGGGCATCGACCTGCTGCTTTCCGACTCCACCAATGCCACGGTTCCCGGCTTTACCAAGTCCGAGGCCGAGGTTGGTCCCAACCTGCTGCACGCCATCAAGAACGCCCCGGGTCGCGTGTTCGTCGCATCGTTCTCGAGCCACATCCATCGTTTGCAGCAGATCTGCGATGCCGCCCGCAAGTGCGGCCGTAAGGTCGTCGTGACCGGTCGCTCCATGCTCACTAACACCCGCGTGGCGCGCGAGCTGGGCTACCTCAACATCGATGACGCTGATATCATCGATGCCTTCGACATTGATAACCTGCCTGACGACAAGATTGTCGTCATGTGCACCGGTTCGCAGGGCGAGCCGCTGTCGGCCCTGTCCCGCATGGCCAATGGCGAGCACAAGACGCTCTCCATCCATGAGGGCGATACCGTTATCCTCTCGGCAACTCCTGTTCCCGGCAATGAGAAAGCCGTCCAGCAGGTCGTCAACAGCCTTGCCAAGCTCGGCTGCGACGTGTGGGATAAGAACCGCGCTCTCGTTCACGTCTCCGGTCACGGTAGCCAGGAGGAGCTCAAGCTCCTGATTGCCATGGCTAAGCCCACGTACTTTATGCCGGTTCACGGTGAGGCCGTGCATCTGCGCGCCCATGCCCAGCTGGCCCGTAAGATGGGTCTCAAGGACGATCATATCTTTATCCTCGATAACGGCGACACGCTCGAGATGCGCGGTGGTATCGTCAAGCGCGGTACGCCCGTCGAGTCCGGTGTCGTTTACGTCGACGGCCTGCGTATCGGCGATACCGACCCCATCGTCCTGCGCGATCGCCAGAAGCTCGCCAACGACGGTATGGTCACGGCCGTTGCCATCGTCTCCCTCAAACATAAGAAGATCGAGGCCATCGAGTTCTCGGGCCGCGGCGTTTCGTTTGCCATCGACGACCAGTTCTCCGAGGATGCCTCCGCGTCCATCATGAAGACGATCGAGAAGGGCAAGTTCAGCTTTACCAGCAGCGGTTCCGACGCCATTCGCAAGGCCGTGCGCGACTCGCTCTCCAACTTTATCTGGAGCCGTACGCGCACTCGCCCGATGATCATCCCGGTCGTCATGGAGGTTTAGTTTGGCGCGCGGATCTGCACAAAACGCCAAAGGCAATAAGGCCAACAACCAACCGGCATCTGCTAAGGGTGCCGGTTCCCATCTTCGTGCCAATAAGGGCCATGAGGCAGACTTCGACGATTTTGAGCCCTTGGTCGAGCCTTCGGCCAATCGCGATATCGCTGGTGTGGTCATCGCCGTTTTGGCGATCGCGTCCTTCATTGCCGTGATCTCTCCGGCAACAGCGCCCGTGACGGCTGCGGTTGCCGGTTTCTACCACCTGGGCTTTGGTCTGGGCGCCTACGTGCTGCCGATCGTCATCTTGCTGTTTGCCGCCACGCTCTTTTTGGGTGAGGACTCGCCGCTCAACGTGCGCTCTGTTGCGGGCGGCGCCTTGGTCTTTATCGCTGTCGTCTCCATTCTTTCGCTGATGGTGCCGGGCACGAGCGATTCGTGCGACCTTATGTTTACGCCGCAGAACCTTTCCGTGTCGGGCGGCTACATTGGTGCCTTTATCGCAAGTGCCTTGCAAAATGCCCTGGGTAAACCTATCGCCATGGTTGTCTTGCTGGGGCTTGTCGTCGTTGGTTTGGTCATTATCGGCTTTTCGGTGGGTGGCGTTTTGCGCTCCGCACGCGATCGCGCTGCCGATTTTGCCGAGCGTCGACGTGCCGATGTCAATGCGAGCCCGTGGGGCGATGAAGAGGCCCTGTCTGTTCCCGGCGTTGCTCGTCCGCACCTGAGCATTCTGCGCCAGAAGGGGACTGACGCCGCGGTGACCACGGTCATGGGTGGCGATGTCGACCCGGTTTTGGATGACGACGAGGACGATGACCCGTTTGTCGACGTATCCGAGTCGGTTGAAGCCGAGCGAGCCAAGACCACGCTGTTGCCGCGCCGCCATGCCAAGAAGGGCAAGTCTGCGCCTAAGCTCAATACGAGTGAGCCCGACCCGTCTTGGTCCGATAGCGAGATTGAGCTCACCGAGGGCGATGACGAGGACGACGAGGCTCCGATTGAGACCGCAAAGACAACTTTGCTGCCGCGTCGCCATGCAAAGCGCGGCCAGGTAACCGGCCAGCTTTCGATGGAAGACGACCCCGATAAGATCGACGAGTCCGAGCCGCCGTTTGCCGTGAATCCCGTCTCGGCCGCACCTCAGATTCCCGACTTCCTGAAGCATCCCAAGGTTGCCGATGCGCCTGCCACGAGTGCTATCGAATCGGCTGCGGCTCGTGATGGGGGAGTGGACGACGGCGCCGCAGATAACGAGGGCGAAGAGGAGGACGGCCTCAAGCTTCCGCCGCTCGAAATCCTGCATGCCAACCCACAGTCGGCTTCCGCCGCGTCTTCGGACAAGGAGCTGGAGCAGACCGCTGAGTCACTGCAATCCACCTTGCTTGAGTTTGGCCGCAGTGCCCGCGTGGTCGGCTGGATCGCCGGCCCCACGGTGACGACCTTTAAGCTGCAGCCCGGTGAGGGCGAGCGTGTGAGCAAAATCTCGAGCCTCGAGGACGATATCGCGCTTTCGCTCGCTGCCCAGTCGGTGCGTATCTTTGCCCCGATCCCCGGCACCTCGCTCGTGGGCATCGAGATTCCCAACCGCAAGCGCCAGAACGTCAATCTGGGCGACGTGCTGCCCTATGTGAAGGGCGGTCCGCTCGAGCTCGCCATCGGCCGCGACGCCGAGGGCACGCCGGTTGTTGCCGACCTCGCCAAGATGCCTCACCTGTTGATTGCCGGTACGACCGGTTCTGGTAAGTCGGTGATGATCAACTCCATCATCACGACCTTGCTCATGCGCGCCCTTCCCGAGGACGTTCGCCTGATTATGGTCGACCCCAAGCGCGTTGAGCTTGCGGGCTATAACGGTCTTCCGCATCTCTATGTGCCCGTGGTGACCGAGCCTAAGCAGGCCGCGAGCGCTCTGCAATGGGCTGTGTCCGAGATGGAGCGTCGCCTGAAGGTCTTCGAGCGTCTCAACGTGCGTAAGATCTCGACCTACAACGAAAAGCAGGCTGCTGGCGAGTTTGAGCATTACGACAACCCGCCGCAAAAGATGCCCTACCTGGTCATTATCATTGACGAGCTCTCTGACCTGATGATGGTCGCCGGTAAGGATGTCGAGGCCTCGATCGTGCGTATTGCACAGCTGGGCCGTGCCGCCGGTATTCACCTTATCGTTGCCACGCAGCGCCCCAGCTCCAACGTGGTGACGGGCCTTATCAAGGCCAACATCACCAACCGCATCGCCTTTAACGTCGCCACGGGCATCGACTCGCGCGTCATCATCGACCAGATGGGTGCCGAGAAGCTCACCGGTTTGGGCGACATGCTGTTCTCCAAGGTCGACTGGGGCAAGCCCCGCCGTATCCAGGGCTGCTTTGTCTCGGACGACGAAATCAACGAGATTGTCGAGTTCGTCAAGTCGCAGAGTGAGCCAGACTACCACGAGGAGATCCTGTCTGCCGTGGCGCCCGCTTCCATGTCCATGGCGGGTGGCGGAGGCATTGTCCGCACCGGAGTAGCCGAGCCGCAAGACGATGATCCACTCATTTGGGAAGCCGCCCATATTGTGGTGGAATCGCAGCTTGGCTCCACATCTGGCCTGCAACGTCGTCTGAAGGTTGGCTATGCGCGTGCCGGGCGTATTATGGACATGCTGGAAGAAAAGGGTGTCGTCGGCCCGCCCGACGGTTCCAAGCCGCGCGAGGTCCTGTTGGACGAGGAGGGGCTTGCCGCGCTGGAATCTGTCGATGCCGAGATGGCACGTGAAGATCGTGAGTTTGGAGGATTCTGATGGCTGCACGCTTTGGTGACATGCTGCTCGAGCAGCGTCGCCGAATGGGCCTTTCCATTCAGCAGGTCGCCAACACCATCAAAATCAGGCCGCAGATCATCGAGTTTTTCGAGACCGGTAACTTTGCTTCGATGCCGCCGCGCGGCTATGCGCAGGGCATGATTTCGAGCTATGCTCGTTTTTTGGGCCTCAATCCGCGCGAGGTCGTCAATGCCTACTTTGACGACCTGATGGCATACGAACGCGAGACGTCGCAGCAGGGCGGTCGTTTTCAGGACGCCGCCGGCTACGTCAATTCGCGTTCCTCTGTCGATAACGGGCGCTTCCTGATGGTTCAGGGTGGTCGCTCAACGCGTTATGGTCAGCGTCCGCAGCAGGCTGGCTATATTACCGAGACGGGGTCCAGTGAGGAAATCCGTTCTCAGCGCGATCGTTTCCGCAGCACGCCTATGCCCGACGATCGTGCGCTTCCCGCTGCCCGCGGTGTGGTGCGCGATCCCCGTGTCGGCTACGGAGATGGCGGCTATTCCGATCGTGGCTACCGTGGTGTCTCTGCCGGTCGTGCTCTCGGCGGCTATGCGGACGCCGATGCCACGCAGGTGACGCCGCGTCTTCGCTCTCAATCACAGCCGTATGGCCAGCGCTCTTCGGCTCCGCGTGCGGGCCAGCGTGGCTATCAAGGCCGCGGTGAACTTGCGCCCCGCTCGGGTCAGCGCAGCCTTCAGGGCCAGGGTGGCTATCGCGGCCGTTCCGACAGCAATCGTGGTCGTATGCCTCAGGGAGGCGGCCGCAGCAGTTCCAGTCGTGGACGCGGCGGTTCCCGTACTCCTCAAAACAACGGTCTCGATCCGCGTATCGTCTACGCCGGCATCGGTGCCGTGGCGTTGCTGCTGATCGTGCTCATCGTGGTACTTCTGCGCGGCTGCGCATCTTCGACGCCCGAGACCACGCCCGAGACGCCCACTGCTACCAAGACGACGCCCAAGAAGTCTTCTAAGAAGACCGAAACGGTCGACGAGGATGAGGACACCGATGAGGCGACGGATGAGTCGACCGATTCGGACGCCACCAAGACGACGGCTAAAAAGGAAGAAAACGAGGTAACGAAGGTCAAGGTCTCCGTTGCCAAGGGAAAGACCGCCTGGATTGAGGTCAAGGTCGATGGCAAGTCGGTCTATGGCGCCCAGGCGACTGGCCCCTTTGAGCAGGAGTACACGCCTGAGTCCTCGATCGAGATCACCACGTCCAAGCCTTCCGATGTCACCGTTACCAAGAACGGCGAAAAGGTCCGTTACGATACCAAGACCTCGGGCGTGGCGCGTGTGACGATCACCGTTCCCAAGAAGGAGACGACTGGTTCCGAGAATGGTGAAAGTTCTGATGGTACCGACACCACCGATGGTACCGACACCACCGACGGCACCGATGCCCAGTCCACGGATGGCGCCGATACCGCAACTGATGACCAGACGCCCACCGATTCTACCGACTATTCGTACGATAGCTACTAAGCCGCTCGTACGCGAAAGGAAACATCATGGCTAAAGATTCCAGCTTCGACGTCGTGTCCGAGGTCAACATGCAAGAGGTCGACAACGCCTTCCAGCAAACCACGCGCGAGATTTCCCAGCGCTATGACCTGAAGGATTCCGGCGCCACGATCGAGCTTTCGAAGGGCGACAAGCTCTTTACGATCAACGCCCCGGCCGACTTTGTCTCCAAGCAGATTATCGAGGTGCTGAGCTCCAAGCTCATCAAGCGCGGCATCGACCTCAAGGCTGTCTCGTGGGATGCCCCGCAGGCGGCATCGGGCGGCACCGTGCGCGTGCTCGGCCATATCGTCGAGGGTATCGACCAGGCGACCGCCAAGAAGATCAACAAGGACATCAAGGACCAAAAGCTCAAGGTCAAGGTGACTATCGAGGCCGACAAGCTGCGTGTTTCCTCTGCTTCGAAGGACGCGTTGCAGACCGTGATCCAGTTCCTGCGCGACCAGGACTACGGCCAGCCGCTGCAGTTCACCAACTACCGCTAATATCATACGAAAGGACTGCTCTTCAACATGGATACACCGTTGGGCTCCGTGCTCTACATCACCCTCGGGTGCGCTAAGAACGAGGTTGACACCGACCGCATGCGTTCTCTTTTGACCGCCGCGGGCTACGAGGAGGCATTCGACCCACAGGATGCCGATATAGCCATCGTCAATACATGCTCGTTCCTCGCCTCCGCAACGTCCGAGAGCATCGAGACCACGCTCGAGCTCGCCAACGAGGTTCAGGACGGCGTTCGTTCTTGCCCCATCGTCATGTGCGGCTGTGTGCCGTCGCGCTATGGCGACGACCTGCCTGACGAACTGCCCGAGGTCGCTGCCTTTGTGAAGGCCGACGAGGAGGATGGCATCGTGGCGGTCATCGATGGCGTGCTGGGTGTCGAGCGCGAGATTGCCGCCTATATTCCGCAGGTCAAGCGCACCGTCGAGGGCGCTGTCGCCTACGTCAAGATCTCCGATGGCTGCAACCGCTTCTGTAGCTTCTGCATGATCCCGTATATCCGCGGTCGTTATCACTCGCGCAATGCCGAGAGCATTATTTCCGAGGTGCGCGACTTGGTTGCCGGTGGCGTGCGAGAGATCGTGCTGATCGGCCAGGACACGGGTATTTGGGGCACCGACTTTGCCGACGAAGACGTCACCGATGGCTCGCCGCGCAATCTGGCGCAGCTGCTGCATGCCGTCGCCGAGGCCGTGCGCCCGCACAACGTCTGGGTCCGCGTGCTCTACCTGCAGCCCGAGGGCATGACTGACGAGCTCATTGAGACCATTCGTGATACGCCCGAGGTGCTGCCCTATATCGATATCCCCGTGCAGCACTGCGACGCGCGCATCCTCAAGGCTATGCGCCGTTCTGGTTCGCGCCAGGAGCTCGAGGACCTGTTCCGCGATCTGCGTGAGCGCATCCCCGGCATCGTGATCCGTTCCACGGCCATGGTCGGCTTCCCGACCGAGACCGACGACGAGTTCCGCGACCTTATCGACTTTATGGACACCGTCGGCTTCGACTACACGAGCGTCTTTGCCTACTCGCAGGAGGAGGGCAGCCTGGCCGCCAAGATGGAGGGCCAGGTCGACGAAGAGGTCAAGCTCGAGCGCGCCCAGGAGGCCATGGACCTGGCCGAGTCGCTCGGTTTTGCTGCAACTGCCGCACATGTGGGCGAGCGCGCCCAGGTGATTGTCGACGGTATCGAAGAGACCGAGGACGGCGCCGAGCTGATCGGACATGCCTGGTTCCAGGCGCCTGATTCCGATGGCGCGGTGCATCTGGATGCCAGCGAGGCATCTGTGGGCGATATTCTGACGGTCGAGTTTACCGATAGCTTCTGCTATGAGCTTATCGGCCATGTTGTGGAGTAGGAGAGCGTCGTGGCAAACGAGAGCAATAAGGAACTGACGAGTGTTTGGACGCCCGCCAACATCGTGACGTGCGTTCGCATCGTCTTTATCCCGGTGTTCATGATTGTGTCGGCGCTTTCTCACACGAGTGTTGCCGGTACAGATTGGAGCACCTTCGACGGCCCGCTCGCCGCCGCTGCCTTCATTCTGTACGTCATCCTGTCGTGCACCGATAAGGTTGACGGCTACCTGGCGCGCTCGCGCAACGAGATTACCGACTTCGGTAAATTCTTGGACCCCATCGCCGACAAGCTGCTCGTATTCTCGGCCCTGCTGCTATTCTTGGACTTTGGTGCCGTGTCGGTTTGGTCCGTGTTCATCATCTTGTTCCGCGAGCTGCTGGTAAGTGCCCTGCGCATGGTTGCGAGTGCCGCCGGCGTGGTCGTTGCCGCCGATAAGCTTGGCAAGTACAAGACGGCGACCACGATGGTCTCCATCTGCGGTTACCTGTGCGTCTTTGCGATGGCCGGCTTGCACCTTGGCCCGCTGGCGCTGACGCTCGGCATCTACTCAGTGTCGCGCTTCCTGTACGCCGTTGCCGTTGTCCTGACCGTTATCTCGGGCGCCCAGTACTTCTGGAACTGCCGCAAGATCGTCTTTTCGGTCTAGGTTCTGGTGGGTATGACGGACTCTTTTGAGCAGATTTCCGCACATAACGAGGAGCTGGCGCGTCATATTGTCGAGCGCGCGAGCGCTCGGGGCGTGACGGTTTCGACGGCTGAGTCGCTGACAGCAGGTATGATCGCCTCGACGATTGCCGATATCCCGGGCGCCTCGGCGGTGCTGCGTGGCGGTGCGGTGACCTACTGCGATGAGATCAAGCATCGCGTTTTGGGTGTTGATCAGGAGACGCTCGACCGCTATACCGCGGTGTCGCATCAGACCGCGCGCGAGATGGCGGCGCGTTCGCTGGAGCTGTACCAGAGCGATATTGCAGTGAGCGCAACGGGTTATGCCGGCCCCGGCGGCGGCACTGAGGACGATCCGGCTGGCACTTTCTATATTGGCTGGGCGTATCGCGCGGCTGATGGGGAAGTGCCGGTCGTGGACTCTGTGCGCTGCCACTATGAGGGCGACCGTTCGCGTGTTCGTGCCCATGCGGTCGCGGAGGCATTGGGACGCATTGCCCTTGTGCTTAACTCTATGGAATAGACGTGTTTTAAGGGGCCTTCGGGCCCCTTAATTGTGGAGATAGAGACCTTAGGCTCATTTGGCGTTTGTGCTGGTTGTAGACGTAATTTTGCCTGCCTTGTTCATATTTGGTCCTTTGTGGTCAAGCATTTGGTCAGTGTTTGGTCGGCGTTTGGTTGGGTTTTGGAAAGGTCGGCTGCATATGATTTATCTGAACGGTTGACCACGAACAGCCGTTCGTTTATTATCGATGCAGGTTGTTAAGAGGAGGGCTTTTCATGGCCAAGAATTCAGGTCCCGTACGTACCGTTCATGCTCGCACGACGGGTAAAGAGCGCGATGAGATGATCGCCACCACCAAGGCCGAGATCGAGAAGAAATTCGGCCAGGGTTCCATCATGAGGTACGGCGACGGTGGCCCCGAGCTCGAGGTCGAGGCCATCCCCACGGGCGCTCTGGCACTCGATGCCGCTCTGGGTATCGGCGGTGTGCCGCGCGGCCGAATCGTCGAGATCTACGGTCCCGAGTCCTCCGGTAAGACGACGCTTTCGCTCGAGATCCTGGCCGAGGCCCAGGCAATGGGTGGCGTGGTGGCATTTATCGATGCCGAGCACGCGCTCGATCCCACGTATGCCGCGCGCATTGGCGTGGATATCGACGAGGTACTGATTTCCCAGCCCGATACGGGTGAGCAGGCGCTCGAGATCGTTGACATGCTCGTGCGTTCCGGCGCCATCGATGCCATCGTCGTCGACTCCGTCGCCGCGCTGACCCCGCGTGCCGAGATCGAGGGAGAGATCGGCGACACTACGGTCGGTCTTCAGGCTCGCCTGATGAGCCAGGCGCTCCGCAAGCTCGCCGGTTCGCTGTCCAAGTCCAACACGACGTGCATCTTCATTAACCAGCTGCGAGAGAAGATCGGCGTCATGTTCGGCAACCCCGAGACCACGACGGGCGGCCGCGCCCTTAAGTTCTTCTCTTCGGTGCGTATCGACATTCGCCGCATCGACAGCATTAAGCTTAAGGATGAGGTTATCGGTAACCGCGTGCGCGCCAAGGTCGTTAAGAACAAGGTGGCAGCTCCGTTCCGTTCTGCTGAGTTCGACATCATGTACGGTACGGGCATCTCTAAGGAGGGCTCGATTCTGGACATGGCTGTCGAGTGCGGCATTTGCAAGAAGATGGGCTCCTGGTTTGCCTATGGCGAGGACAAGCTCGGCAACGGTCGCGAGGCCGCCAAGGCGTTCCTGCGCGAACACCCCGATTGCGCCGACGAGATTGAGCATAAGGTCCGCCTTGCCTGCGGGCTTGAGTTTGATGACGATGCTCCGTCCGAGGTCGAGCTGACCGATCAGCCTGCGCCTGAGGAGTTTGACGAGCTTTACGCCATCGATGGTTCCGCCATGCTCGATGATGGCGACGAGTAGCGGTTACGCTCATGTCGTATACGGTGACCGAGGCCACGGTCGTCTTTCCCGATAAGAAGGCGGCCTCCTCGTTCTCGAGCGGGTATGCGTCCAAAAAGCCTTGCGCACAGATCGATTGTGAGCTTGAGGGCGGTTTTAAGCGGTCCATTTGGATTCCCGTGCGGGCCGCGCGCCTGTATGTCAAAAACCGCCCTGATCTTCCCTGTGATTGGGATAACTTTCGTGAGGCGGTGCAGCTCATCGAGCGTAAATGTGCTCTCACCATGGTGACCGAGATGTTGTCGCGCCGCGACCATGCGACGGGTGAGGTCCGTGACAAGCTGGCTCGCTACGGCTTTCGCCAGCCCGCGATCGATTTCGCCGTCGAGCGCGCCACCGAGTATCGCTTTTTAGACGAGAACCGCTTTTGCTCGTACTTTATCGAGGAACGCAAGCGGCGCGGTTGGGGACAGCGTAAAATCGAGACCGAGCTCAAGCGTCGTCATGTCGTGCTCGATGACATTCCCGGTTATCCCGAGGATTATTTTGCCGCCGAAGACGATTTGGCGCGTGCGTCAGCCCTGCTCGCCAAGCGGCGTGTTCCAGAGACGCGCGGATTTGAAAAACTGGTTCGGTTTTTGATGGGCAAGGGCTTCTCGTATCACATCGCCGCCGATGCCGTTAAGGCACGTCTCGATGCCGAACGTGAGGAATGTGCGGTTTAGGCGTATGTGTTTTGTGGCCCTGCCGTTCACCGCGTTTTAGCCGCCGTGCTGGGGCCATTTATTTGACAGTTGTTGTGGTTCAACGTACGATAAACACTGTCATTTGCTTTGTGATATGTGCTCATCTGTGATGAGTTTGTTTATATGTTTATCTGTATCCGACCCGCATAAGCTGCGCCCATATTACTCAAATGTCGCGAGCCGTTCGTAAGGACGGTTCGCTTTGTTGTGTAACGAATCCATAAAAAGGAGTGAGCATGCCTATCATTGCAGCGCTCGTTGGCATCGTTTTGGGTGCCGTCGCCGCCATTGCCTACATGCGCACCGCCAAGCAGGGTAGTCTTCACGAGGCCGATGAAAAGATTCAGTCGGCACATGCACAGGCTGAGTCCCTGATCGGTGATGCACAGCGTCAGGCTGAGACCCTCAAAAAAGAGGCTCTGCTTGAGGCCAAGGAAGAGATCATCAAGAATAAGCAGGCTGCCGAGGCCGAGGACAAGCAGCGTAAGAGCGAGATTCGTACGCTCGAGAATCGCGTGATGCAGCGCGAGGAGTCCCTCGATCGCCGTAACGATGCCCTCGATAAGCGCGAGCATCAGCTGTCCAGCCAGGCCGGCCAAGTCGAGAAGCGCTCCCGTGAGCTTGAGGAGCTCTGTGCCAAGCAGACCTCCGAGCTCGAGCGTATCGCCGACCTTACCCGCGAGGATGCCCATAAGGAGCTGCTCGACAAGGTGCGTGGCGAGGTCACCCATGAGGCTGCCACCATTATTCGCGAGTCTGAGCAGCAAGTTCGCGCGGAGTGCCATAAAACCGCCCAGGAGATTCTTTCCCTGGCGATTCAGCGCTGTGCCGCCGATCACACCGCCGAGGTCACCGTTACCTCCGTGCATATTCCTTCTGACGACCTGAAGGGTCGCATCATCGGCCGCGAGGGCCGTAACATCCGTACCTTCGAGCAGGTGTCCGGCGTCAACCTCGTGATCGACGACACGCCCGAGACGGTAGTGCTCTCGAGCTTCGACCCCGTCCGTCGCGAGACTGCCCGCGTCGCTCTCGAGAACCTCATCGCCGACGGCCGTATTCACCCCGCCCGTATCGAGGAGATGTATCACAAGGCTGCCGACCTGGTTCAGCAGCGCGTGCGCGAGGCTGGCGAGCAGGCTGCCTTCGATACCGGTATCCACGACCTGCACCCCGAGATCGTCAAGACCCTGGGTGCTCTGCGCTACCGCACCTCGTTTGGCCAGAACGTGCTTCAGCACTCCCTCGAGGTATCCGACCTGTGCGGTGTGATGGCTTCCGAGCTTGGTCTGGACGTTGTGACAGCCAAGCGCGCTGGTCTGCTGCACGACCTCGGCAAGGCAATCGATCATGACGTCGAGGGCCCGCATGCCGTTATTGGCGCCGAGCTTGCCCGCCGCTATGGCGAGAAGCCCGTTATCGTTCACGCCATCGAGGCCCACCACGCCGACGTCGACCCTAATTCAGTACTCGATGTCCTCGTTCAGGCCGCCGATGCTGTCTCTGCCTCTCGCCCCGGTGCCCGCCGCGAGTCGGCCGAGAACTATATCAAGCGTCTTGAGAAGCTCGAGGAGATCGCCAACTCCCATGACGGTGTCGAGCGTACCTATGCTATGCAGGCTGGTCGCGAGGTTCACGTTATGGTGCAGCCGGACAAGATTTCCGACGCCCAGTCCACGGTTTTGGCTCACGATATCGCCCATCAGATCGAGGAAGAGATGGAGTATCCCGGTCAGGTGCGCGTTGTTGTGATTCGCGAGAGCCGCGCCGTCGATATCGCTAAATAACATGAGCGACGCGAACGAGCTCATCTCATTTATCGCGTCGATGTCGGGGGAGGGCAACCTTCGCGTCGAGGAAAACCTTGGCGAGGGGTATGTCCGCCTCCGCGTTTCGGAGGCCGAGCGGCGTCAGGCAAAGCACGACATTCAGCATGTCGAGGATATCGTCATCGAAATGCTTCGTAATGCTCGTGATGCCGGCGCCGATAAGGTCTATCTCGCCACGACCAAGGAAGATGGCGTCCGCACGCTCGTCTTCCTGGACAACGGTTCGGGCGTGCCGCAGGACATGCAAGAGCGCATTTTCGATGCTCGTGTGACCTCTAAGCTCGAGAGCATGAAGATGGATCGCTGGGGTGTTCACGGACGAGGCATGGCTTTGTTCTCAATTAAGCAGAACACCGACGAGGCCCGTGTCGTCACGTCGGACGTGGACCTTGGCTCTGCCTTTAAGGTGAGCGTCGCCACCGACCGCCTTAGCGAGCGTGCCGATCAGTCCAGCTGGCCCCAGGCCGTCAAGGACGATGACGGTCATTACGTGTGTGCCCGCGGTCCCCACAACATCATTCGCGCCGCCTGCGAGTTTGCCCTCGAGGAACTGCGCGCCTGTGATGTCTATTTGGGTTCTCCGTCCGAAATCGCCGCGACGCTGCATGCGCAGGCTTCCTGTCGTCTCGATGCGTCCCGTCTTTTGTTTATTGATGACGAAGCCGAGCTTCCGGTGGTCGATCGACTGGGGCTTGCATCGGATGCCGAGGACTTTATCCGTATTTGTTCGGGTCTTGGCCTTGAGATGTCCGAGCGTACGGCCCATCGTATCTTGGCTGGGCAGATTAAGCCCGTTCGCGGCGTGACCGCGCGCCTCCTTCGTGAGCGCGACTCGTCCTCGCGTGCGTCCACTCCGGTCGATCTTGCTAAGGACCGCCGCGGCTTGCGTATTGCCAAGGATGATATGGCACAGTTCTCACGAGCCGTTGAGCGTGACTTTAACGACCTTGCTGCTCGGTATTACCTCAACCTCTGCGGCGACCCTAAGATTCGTGTTACACGTGATCGTATCACCGTGACGTTCGATCTTGCCAAAGAGGAATAGCATCTTTACCGAGTCCGCTCGGTACGATACAGTTATTGCAGTTAAAACGTACTTTTAAACGCAGGAGTTTCTTCATGGATTGCCTGAAGGTATCAAGCAAATCATCACCCGCGTCCGTAGCCGGCGCCATTGCCGGCATGGTCAAAGATGGCGTACCCGTCAATATTCAGTGTGTCGGCGCCGGTGCCGTCAATCAGGCCATTAAGGCCGTGGCTATTGCGCGCGGCTTTTTGATTCCCACGGGCTTCGATATCTCCTGCGCGCCGGTGTTCTCCGATATTCTCATCAATGGGGAATCTCGCACGGCGATCCGTCTCTCTATTTACGTTCATCAAATCAATCGAGCCGCCATGGATAACGTCGTTGTTGATGACGTTAAGCCCGTGGCGTAGCGTTTGCTTAGTTTGATTTGCCTTTATCGTTAGGACACATGCATATGGACCAGCGTTCCGCACGCGAAATTCTTGCCGGTAAAACCTACTTTATCCGCACGTTTGGCTGTCAGATGAATCAGCACGATTCCGAGCGCGTGAGCGGCTTGCTTGATTCATATGGCTGCCTTATGGCACTCGATCCCGAGCATGCCGATATCGTCGTCTTTATGACGTGCTGCGTGCGCGAGGCCGCCGATACGCGCCTGTACGGTCAATGCAATTCCTGCAAAAGCCTGCCGCCTTCGCCCTCGGGCAAGCGCGTGGTTGCTGTAGGCGGCTGTATTGCCCAGCGCGACGGTGAGGGGCTGCTTACCAACGTCGATAACGTCAACGTCATTTTCGGCACGCATTCCATTGCACATGTGGCTGAGCTCATTGCCGAGGCATTCCAGGATGGCAACCGTCATATCCGCACTAATGAGCATGAGGACACGGATGCCATGAGCATGCCGTGGCATCGTGAGACCCAGTATCACGCCTGGGTGCCCATTATGACGGGCTGCAACAATTTCTGCACCTATTGCATCGTGCCGTATGTGCGCGGCCGCGAAAAGAGCCGCCCCTTCGAGGAGATTGTCGACGAGGTGACCGGTCTGGTGCGCCAAGGCGTGCGCGAGATCACGCTGCTGGGCCAAAACGTTAACTCGTATGGCCGCGATCTGTTTGGGAAGCCGCGCTTTGCCGACCTGCTGCGCGCCGTTGGCGATACGGGCGTGGAGCGCATTTTCTTTACGTCTTCGCATCCCAAGGACCTGCTGCCCGAGACTATCGACGCCATGGCCGAGACGCCCGCCGTCATGCCACAACTGCACCTGGCCGTTCAGTCGGGTTCGACGCGCATTCTAAAAGAGATGAACCGTCGCTATACGCGTGAGGACTATCTAGACCTGGTCGATCGCATTCGAAACCGCATGCCCGATATTGCGCTCTCGACCGATATTATCGTTGGCTTCCCCGGCGAGACCGAGGAAGACTTTGAGCAGACGCTCTCACTTGCCGAGACCGTTCGCTATGCTCAGGCCTACACGTTTATCTACTCCAAGCGCGCTGGTACCCCGGCCGCCGAGATTGATGATCCCACACCGCACGAGGTCATCCTTGAGCGCTTTAACCGTCTGGTCAAGGTTATCGAGACGACAGCGCACGAGTACAACCAGGGTGAGCTCCATACCGTGGTGCCGGCGCTCATTGAGGGTACGAGTAAAAAGAACGATGCGGTGCTGCTGGGCAAGAGCCCCAAGAATCAGACCGTTCATGCGCCCATTCCCGAGGGATATAGCATCGACCAGCTTATTGGTAAGATCGTTGATGTTGACGTCGACGTTGCTAAGACTTGGTATTTGTCAGGTTCCGTTGTGGGTGAGCCGCGCTAATGATTTCTCCCGGGGCAGGTCTTTCCGCCGTTGCGATTGTCGGTCCGACTGCGGTTGGTAAAAGTGACGTCGCTGACCGTTTGGCCGCTCGCCTTTCGTCTGAAGTGCTTTCGTGTGATGCGATGCAAATCTATCGCGGTATGGATATCGGCACCGCAAAGATGACGCCCGATGAGTGCACGGCGCCCCTGCGTCTCGTTGACATCGTAGAGCCGGGCGTAGCGTACTCTGCAGCGCTTTACCAGGCCGACGCTCGCGCGCATGTTGAGCGCCTGCTCGGGTCAGGACGTCTTCCGGTGTTTTGCGGGGGTACGGGCCTGTATCTCAAGGCCGCCCTCGATGAGATGGACTTTCCCTCGGGTGAACTTGAGGACAATCGTCGTGCGGGCTATCAGGAGCTTGCCGAGCGTATTGGCGAGGAAGAACTGCATGCCTTGCTTGCCGAGCGCGATCCAGAATCGGCTGCTGTTATTCATCCCCATAACGTGCGCCGTGTGATTCGCGCGCTCGAAATGCACGATGATGGCGTTTCCTATGCGCAGCAAAAATCGCAGTTTAGTTTTCCGCGCGAGCATTATCATGCGTTATGGTTTGGCCTGACGCGAAATCGCGAGGTGCTCTATGAACGCATTAACCTGCGCGTCGATCTGATGTTTGAGCAGGGTCTTGTCGATGAGGTCCGCGGTCTTATGGGCCAGGGGCTGGGTGATGCCCTGACGTCGATGCAGGCAATTGGCTATAAAGAGATCATCGATGCTTTCAATGGCGTGATGAGCATGGATGAGGCTCGCGAACTCATTAAGATGCGTTCGCGTCGTTATGCCAAGCGTCAGCTTTCGTGGTTTAAGCGCGATGACCGTATCGTGTGGTTTGATATGGATGAATGTACGATCGATGAGGTCGTTGAGGATATCCTGCATCGTATTGAGGCTGCCTAATGCCCCGTTTCCCCCTTGTTCCCACGGCACCCGAGCCCGAGCGTGCCATTTTAGTTGGTGTTGAGTGGCGCGACAATGCATGGCCGCTCGATCGCTCGCTTGATGAGCTGAAGCGTCTTGCCCACACAGCTGGTGCCCAGTGCGTGGCACGCTTGTCGCAGCGTTTGGTAAAGCCGTATCCTAAATCGTTTATCGGTTCCGGTAAGGTAGAGGAGCTGTGCGGCCTGGTGCATCGCATGGATGCCGATGTCGTTATTTTTGACGACGACCTGACCCCCTCGCAGCAATCCTATTTGGAGAAAGCCGTGGGCGAGCCGGTAAAGATTATCGATCGTACTGCACTGATCCTGGATATCTTTGGCCTGCATGCTCAGACGCGTGAGGGACGCCTGCAGGTACAGCTGGCACAGCTTCAATATTTGTTGCCTCGCCTGCGTGGCATGTGGAGCCATCTCGCCAAGGAGCAGACGCGCGGCGGCATCGGTTCACGTTTTGGTCAGGGCGAAAGTCAGCTCGAGGTCGACCGTCGCCTCATTCGTAATAAGATCGCTGCGCTTCGTCGTGAGCTCAAGCAGGTTGAACAGCGTCGCGATGTTCAATCCAAGAGTCGCATTGAGTCCCCGGCGTTTCGCGTCGCGTTAGCCGGTTATACCAATGCCGGTAAATCGACGTTACTCAATCGTCTGACCGGCTCTACGGTACTTTCGCAGGACAAGCTGTTTGCTACGCTCGACCCTACGACGCGTTCGTATCGTCTGCCCGGCGGTCGCGGCATGACGATTACCGATACCGTCGGCTTTATTCAAAAGCTGCCCCATGGTCTGGTCGATGCCTTTAAATCGACGTTGTCCGAGGTTTTGGGTGCCGATCTAATTCTCAAAGTCGTAGATGCGTCTGACGAGGACTATGAGCGGCAGCTGGAGGCTGTCGACCGCGTGCTTGATGAGATCGGCGCCGGAGAGCGTTTAACGCTTACCGTATTCAATAAAATCGATCTTCTCGATAGCGTCGATCGATTGAGTTTCCGTCGTCGCTATCCGGAGGCCGTTCTGTTCTCGGCTCAAACGGGCGAAGGGCTCGACGATCTCGTCGACCGGATTGCTCGCGAGGCAGCTGCCACCGATGTGTTGCTCTCCGCTGATATCCCGTATCGTGAGGGCGCTCTCATCACGCTGGTGCATGAGCAGGGAACCCTTCTGCATGAGGAATATCTCGAGGACGGCGTTCGCATTGTGGCGAAACTGCCGGCTCGTATTGCACCGCGGCTCGAGCGCTATCGTACGGAATAAACGATTTCTAGCACGCCTAGAATGACTGGCTGATGGAGCAGGTAGAACGGTAAGGCATGCCGACCCAGGACTGCGAGCGCCGGGATAGGATTGGCGTATGCCCATGCTGGCGCTTCGAGACTTGATGCTTGTGCTGCCTGGGCAGCAAAAAAGCCGGTAAGGTACATAAAGACAAACGGTATGAGCGGATAGTAATCTCCCGAAACAAAACCCGGGCCTGGGAATCCAAGCCATGCCAGGTAGGGGAGTGGGTAGACCGCCTTTGGAATGCCCCAGGTTAGGGCAAAAAGAACAAGGCACGCTGCGATGCCCCATGAGCCCGGTAATTTTTGGAGTAACGGACGGGTGAACGCAACCACCGCGGTGCACACCGCCATGCAATAAATGATGCCAAAGTTCACTGAATCGTCGACCGATACGAGCGTTGTTGCGATCCAGACGACCAAAGCTGCGGCAGCGTACTTAGCCGCTCGTTTGGCATTGTTGCGTGAGAGCGTGCACATCCAACCCGCGATAAACAAAAATACCCAGCTGATGCTGGCGCGCCAGACGTCTTGAAAGACAGTCTGGGTAAACCAAGGCATATCCCAGCCGTACAGGTAGGCGAGATCATAGCAAGCGTGAAAACCTGCCATAGAAATCATCGTAAACCCGCGGACGGTATCAAAGATGGTTATGCGTTTTTGCATTACGAGAACCGGCGCATCAAGCCGACGACTTTGCCCAGGATAACGGGATTCGTTGCATAGATAGGTTCCATGGTGTCGTTCTCGGGCTGCAAGCGCACACGCCCCTGCTCCTTGTAGAACGTCTTGACGGTCGCCGAACCATCAATCATGGCCACGACAATTTCGCCGTTCATGGCACTCTTTTGTTCACGGACGATGATGTAATCGCCATTGAAGATGCCGACATTGATCATTGAGCTCCCATGCACCTCAAGGATAAAGGAACCCTGATCAGTGGCGATTTCGGTCGGGATAGTAAACGTGTCTTCGATATTCTGCTCTGCCAGAATGGGAATCCCAGCCGCGACACGACCAACGAGCGGTAGCGAGACCGTTCCGCGAGGTGCGGTGGGCTCGTCAGATTTGGAAATTGAGACAGAGGAACCATCCTCGTTAAAGAGTTCCAGGGCGCGCGGTTTGGTGGCATCGCGCTTGAGTAGCCCGCGCGCTTCAAGGGCAGAGAGATGGGCGTGCACGGTGCTGGGGGAGGAAAGGCCCACGGCAGAAGCCATCTCGCGCACGCTGGGCGGATAACCCTTCTCCTGCTGATATTCCTTGATGAAGTCGTAAATTTGCTGCTGACGCTTGGTAATTTTGCGAGCCATCAGGGCATCCTCTCTACCCATGTCAAACAAATGTTCGAATTTTGCTTGACAGGAACAACTGTTCGAAGATAATAATAACCGAACATTCGTTCTCGCGCTAGACATTTTTGTCCGCGCGGCTTGATAAAACTGTTCTCAGCAAAACACGCGAGAGGAGAACATGATGAACGCAACGAATATGGTCCAGGGAAACCTCGCCCTTAAGCTCGAGACGCCTGCAGAACCCACTTTTACGGTTGTTCAGGGTGGCCGCTCCGGCTTTCAGCCTTTGACCGTAAAGCCTGCGCGCAATCAGCAGGCTGTAGTCGCGCCGGCCCGCGTTGCCCTGAAGGTTCCGACGATTGTCGCCGTCGCCGTTGCGCTTACGCTCTTCTTTGTCCTCGCTACGTCGGTCTTTAGCGCTCGTCATGCCGCGTATGCCGAGTCCGTTTCCAACGTTACCTACGAGACCATTCGCGTTCAGCCTGGCGATTCTCTTTGGTCGCTTGCCGAGGAATATCCAATCGAAGGCCTTTCCACGCAAGAGACTTCCGACATGATCCGTAACGTCAATCATCTGGAGCATGGTTCGCTCGCCGCCGGTGCGCATCTTAAGGTTCCTGCTCGTTCGTAATCATTATCGCGCTGCGCATGGTACCCTTGTTATCGTTTAAGAGGAGGTACCATGCGCTGTCCCAAATGCGGCAAGGCACATACCCGCGTCGTTGATTCCCGTATGCAGGAGTCAAATAACACCATTAAGCGCCGCCGCGAATGTTGCTCGTGTAACTATCGCTTTACAACGTTCGAGCGATGCGAAGACCCAATCGAGGTCATTAAGTCAGACGGAACCAAGCAGCGGTTCGATCGCAATAAGCTGCTCGTCGGCTTGATGCGCGCCACCATCAAGCGCGATATCGACACTAAGAAGCTCAATGAGATTATCGATGACATCGAGGTCGAGCTTCGCTCTCGCACGCTGACGGCCGTCACGTCCCATGAGTTGGGTGACATGGTGCTCAAGCGCTTGGCTAAGATCGACAAGGTTGCGTACATCCGTTTTGCCTCGGTCTACCGTGATTTCAAAGACGTCGATGAGTTTCTGCAAGAGCTCGACAAGCTAAGGTGATTCCATGTCCAACATTTCCGTCAACATAAAGCGTCTCGACCCCACCGTCGAGCTTCCCAAATACGCCCATCCCACCGATGCCGGCTTGGATTTACGCTCCAACGAGGACTGCGTCCTGAAGCCCTTCGAACGCCGTCTGGTCTCTACGGGGCTGGCCATCGCCCTGCCCGATGGCTACGCCGGCTTCGTCCAGCCCCGCAGCGGCTTGGCCATCAAGCAGGGCCTGTCTATAGTCAACACGCCGGGCCTCATTGATGCTCACTATCGAGGTGAGCTTAAGGTTATCCTTATCAACTTGGATCCCTCCAACGACATCCAAATCAACAAAGGCGACCGCATAGCCCAACTCGTCATCCAAGAAGTCCCCACGGTCAACCTTATTGAAGTAGAAGAACTAGACGAAACCGACCGAGGCAAAGGAGGCTTCGGCTCCAGCGGCATCGCCTAGGGCGCTCGTATCCCTCCCGCCCGGGGCTTACCTATATCATTCCATGCTCAAACATTCTCGCGTCGCTTCGCTCGCTGCGAAACTGCGCGTGGAACGATATAGGTAAGCCCCGGGCGGGCGGCTACTCGCTTGAAACAATATTTACTTTTCTAGTAAGTCGATGCGATGAAGGGTCACCTCCTTTGTCGCATCGACTTACTGTATTTATATTTTCTGGTTCCCCTTTGCAGATTCTACTGGAGGGGAATCTGGTATAGCTGCTAGTACGTAAACGCAGCTTACCTGCGGGAGGCCCCTATATATCGTCCCACGCGCAGTTTCGCAGCGAAGCGAGAATGTTTGAGCATGGGATGATATATAGGGGCCTCCCGCAGGTAAGCGGACATAAAGACGCTAGCGGATATGCGCGGGTTTTCCGCCCCAGTAGAAGCGGCAGAAGGCTCGTTTGCGCTTTTGGGGTTTGCCTACGAGCTCCATGGTTGCGATGGCGATGTCTTCGGCTGCGTGGGGTCGGCGTAGTACTTCGCCGTTGATGAGCAGTGCCTTGAGCGACTCGGGATGATCGTGGAGATGACGCAGCGTCACGATGAGTTCTCGTGCGGTGGTGACATGCATGCTGGCGCCCATGCCGGTGAGCATGGTGGTGTTGGCCTTTTCCTGGCCATAGGACTTGCCCAGCAGGATCATCGGCAGATGTGCGCATAGGCACTCGGTGACGGTGAGTCCGCCCGATTTGAGAATTGCCAGGTCGCAGCCGTGCATGAGGGCCGCCATGTCGTTCACGTAGTCCAGAACTGTGACGTTTTCGAGCTTCATGGCATCGAAGAGCGTCTTGAGGCGGGCGGCGTATTCCTTATCCTTGCCCGGCAAAAAGACAAAGTGCATGTCTTCGAAGCTGCGTAGGAAGGGGAGGGTGCGGTCCATCTCCGCGCGAAAGCGAACGTACGGTTGAGGCAAGCTGGCACCGGCCATTACCAGCACGACGGTCTTGTCGGTGGGGAGGTTGAACTTAGCTAGCTCTTCCTCGCGATCGTAATCCGTGTCGAATCCGGCGCGAATGGGAATGCCGGTAATGCGAATCTTTGTTTCGAGCACCTTGCGCGGACGCAGCGTTTCGGCCATAAATTCGTTGGCAACACAGAATAAATCGGTGTCCTTGTGGGGCCACCATCCCTCGACTTCGTAGTCGGTCGGTACGCAGATGACCGGATAATCGATACCCGTAATTACGCGGGCGCCCACGGCAACATTGGCTGCCGTGATGTGCGTTGCAACCACGGCTATGGGCCTGCGGCTACGAATATATTCGTTGAAGGCGGGGAACATAATTCGCGACCATGCCGTTCCGCCACCCCAGAGAAGATGTCCCGTAAGCGTATATCGCCAGGTCAGGTCGTAAATGGGGCGCGTGGCTCCCGTAAAAGAAGCCGCGGTCTTATTGCCGTCGAATTTAATACGTCCAAAATCAAGGATATCGAGCACTTCAATCTCAATATCCTCGGGGATGCCATTGGTGCCGCGGATAAGGTCGAATGCCTGCGCAATCGCATTTGCGGCGGCCTTGTGGCCCGAGCCAACGGAGGCGTGCACGATGGTCACGAGAGGTTTTTGCTGAGCCAGGAGCGTGGTTTGCTCCGATTGGGGAGTGCTGTGCGTGAGCAGGGGAGCGTCGTCACTCGTCTGCGCCTGGTCCATCGATAACTCCCCTTCAGCTTTGTAATACGGATTTATCATTGTAGTGCATGAGTGTCACGTTCACGTAAATTTGGGTATGAGCGCAAAGAACGACAACGTTTCGACGAAAGGACGCTTCATGACTACCGATAAGCCGATCGATGTTGCGATTATCGGTGGCGGCCCCGCGGGCTATGCTGCCGCCATTTATGCTGCGCGTGCCAACCTGACGACGACCGTGATTGAGCAGGGCATGTCGGGAGGGCAGATCGCCACAACCAATGAGGTCGAGAACTATCCGGGTTTCCCGCTCCTGAGTGGCGCCGAACTTGGCGAGCGTTTTCAGCAGCATGCAGAGGGCCTGGGAGCACAGGTTACATGGAGCATGGTTACGGGTATCGATTACGATGCCGATGCAGCGTTGTTTACGGTGCATCACGATATGGGCGATACGCTGGCCTCGAGCGTTATCGCTTGCATGGGTGCCACGCCGCGTCCGGCAGGTTTCGCAGGCGAGGATACGTATCGCGGTCGTGGCGTTTCATATTGCGCAACATGTGACGGCATGTTTTTCCGCGGCAAGCAGGTTTTTGTAATCGGTGGTGGCAATTCGGCATGCGAAGAGGCGCTGTTCCTGTCCGACATTGCCAGCAGTGTGACCATCGTGCTGCGCCGCGACCAGTTTCGTGCGCCCGATGGTGTTGTTCAGAAAGTACTCGCAAAGGACAATATTACAGTTAGGTACCAAACTAGTATTGTGGAGCTATCGGGCGAAGCCATGCCAACGACGATTACCTTTAAGGACAATGCATCTGGCGAGACTCATACCGAGTCATTTGAACCTGGCTCGTTTGGCATCTTTGTCTTTACGGGGATGCTGCCGCATACCGAGCTGGTTGAGCATCTAGTCGATCTGGCTCCTGACGGCGGCATTGTCACCGACGATTCGATGGCCACCCGTACGCCCGGCTTATTCGCAGCCGGCGATATCCGTTCCAAGCGTTTACGCCAGGTTGTGACCGCCGTTTCTGACGGAGCCATAGCAGCAACGAGCGCATACGCGTTTCTCCGCGGATAAGTACGATAATATATCTTATGTAAGGTTGTTATGTTACTTAAACGTTCTGCGGCAAGGAGCTTGATACAACGTTGCCGCGGGACGTTTTGTTGTGTAAAAAATGGGCCAGCTATCCTGTGGCTTGACCCGAGCCAAAGCCGACGATCATGCCGTTCATTGTGATATGCAAAACTAGATAATCTAGAATACAATATTGAAAACGAACGGAGGCACCATATGAATCACGTTAAACATGTCATTCCTATGTCCGATACGTCGGCTAGCATTAGCCCAGAGGATATTCAGCCAACGGTGCTACCTGATGCATTTATCCAGTCTGATATAGTTCGCAAACTCAATACGCTCAGCTTGCCGCGCTATAACCAGTTGCCGAATGTAACGCTCTACCGTGATCAGGTCATTGAGTACATCGAACTGTGGATGGAACCGCTTTCGATTTGTTTGGACCAGCCCGTTATTACGCCCTCCATGATCAACAACTACGTGAAGATCGGTCTGGTACCTGCTCCGGTAAAAAAGCAATATGGCCGTGAGCAGATTGCGCGTCTCATCGCCATTTGTATCTTTAAGCAGGTGCTGCCCATCGCTGCGGTTCAGGCGCTCTTTAACATTCAGCGCCTGAGCTACGATGCACCGACCGCCTTTGATTATGTGATTGATCAGCTCGAGGCATCGATTCGTGCGGCTTTTTCAATTGAGCAGGTTCCTGTACCCGATACAGCTCATCAGGTCACACGCGAGTCGCTGCTCGTTCGCAGCGCGGTATCGTCTTTTGTATCGAAGGCGTATCTAATGAGCTACCTAAAGTTCAATGGGTTTAATAGCTAGCCGACGTACAGGACGGGCGGGACAAAGAGCCATCAGACACTTTGTCCCGCCTGCACGTTTGTTTATTTGGACATTATCGACCCGAAGCCACGCCCATGCCGTAGCCGATAATAAGACCGTGCATCTCGGCATAGTATGAATCCAGTCCATTGCAGGGCATGATAATGGTCTTGGAGCCAGGCCAATGCTCTACAATGCGGCTTGCAAGTGCCTGGGCGCCCGCCTCATTTTCGACATGGTCGATGACAACCTCGCCGCCGGTAAAGCCCTCGGCCTCCATGGTGTCGACAATCTTGCCAAGCATCTTCTTTTCGCCACGGGTGTGACCAACGAGCTTAATCTCCCCCGCCTCGCTTGCCGTGCCTAAAACTCGAATGTTGAGTTTATTGGCAATAACGCCGGCCGCCTTGGGGATACGTCCGGCCTTCGCAAGGTTTTCGTAATTGCACAGGCTAAATAGGATCTTGCTGTTCTGTTCCAGCTCATCAAAATAGCCACAGGCTTCCTCAAATGAAACGTCTGGATTGCTTGCGAGATAGCGGTCGAACAGCAAAAAAATCAGGTCCATTTTGCCGCCGGCTGCGCGTGAATTGACCAGATGGATCTGTCGGTCCGGTTCCTCGGCAAGAACCATATCGCGTGCCGTGGCGGCGGCGTTATAGCTCCCCGATACGCCCTCCGAGATGGGCATGCAAATCATCTTGTCGGCAAGTCTAAAGAGTTCGGTCCACTCGCCTACGCTCGGACAGGCGCTCGAAGAAGCGCTCGACTCCGCCTGCACGGCGCAATTGAGTTCGTGAACGTCGAGCGTGAGGTCATCGACGAAATCGCGCTCCCCCACTCGTATTTTGAGGGGTGCAAATGCAAAGGTGGTATGGGGCGCGGTCGGGTTCCAATCGCGGAGATTGCAGCTCGAATCGGAGATAAGTGCCCAGCTCATAGAGGGTCCTTTCTATATGCTTCTCAATCATTATAGCTATATTGCTCACCGATGAAGCGTGCATCTAGTATTGAAAACTAGCACATTAGGATCATGTATGGAGCACGGTCATAAATAAATGAACCTCGCAGCTCAAAGGCCACGAGGTTCACCTTCGTTTGCTATACAGAGTGACTTAGTAGCGCACGAAGATATAGTTGTTGTTCATGCCGGCGGCAACGGAGCTGATGATGACGCCCGTTTTGTAGTCGGAAGCATGGATCATCTGACCATTACCGATATAAATGCCGGTATGGTAGGAGTTAACCACAACATCGCCGGGTTGCGGATCGGACACACGGGTCCAACCCATGAAGTCGACCGTGGTGCCCAGACGGCAGTAGCGTCCCGTGAGGCAATAGCTTACAAAACCGGAGCAGTCAAAGCTGTTCGGTCCAATGCCGCCCCAAGAATACGCATAGCCGAGCTTGCTGTAGGCGCGCGAAACAACGGAGCCACCATCAACAGACTGACTCGGTGCCGAAGGCGTGGGAGCCGGAGCGGGCGTGGGGGCAGGCTGCGGTGCGGGAGCCGGCGTGTTGCCGCCCTGGTTGTTGTTATTGTTGGTCTGGCCACCATTGTTGGTGTTCTCGGTCGTACCGGCGGTGTCGTTGCTCACCGTGGCCTTTTCGGCGGTGCTAGCATTAATGCCAGCCTGCAGCGCAGCGTTGGCCTCGGCCTCGGCAGCGAGCTCGGCCTGCAGCTGCGAATCCAGGGAGTTCACGACACTCTGAGCCTCAGCCTGCTGGGCATTGAGCTCGTCGACCTTCTTTTGCGTCGCGGCGACGTTCTTCTCCTGCTCGGCCTGCTTATCGGTGAGCTGCTGCTTAAGCTCCTTGACCTCTTGAATGGTCTGAGCTTGCTTATCGGAAACTTTGCCGTAGTAGAACAGACGGTTGAGCATATCGCTCAGATCATCGACACCCGTCAAAACCTGAAGCAGGCTCAGACCGCCGGTTTTGTACTCGCCGGCGACATAGGTCGAGAGCTTGGCCTGGCCTTCGGCGATCTCTTGCTGCTTTTGCGTGATCTCGCCTGCAGTCTGATCAAGCGCCTGCGTCTGTGCGGAGAGTTCTTCATGAATTTGCTGGGTTTGCGTGCCGATCTGCTCGAGCTTGGTACGAGCAGCGGCAAGGTCGGATGCGGTATCGGCGTAGGCAGGAGCCGCGAGGCCCAAGCCCAAAACACAAGCGAGGGTTGCCGTAGCAGCGCAGCGTGCCATGTTTTTGTGCGTGTTTGCTGTGCGCATGTAGCTTCCTTTCCAGTAACTAAGGGTAATGGCTAGTCTACCGTCACCAGGCTAAAGAGCTCCACATCGTCATCAGACGGCGTGAGCTTCTCGCGCGGGTTGAGAAACGCAAGCTCAAGTATACAACCGTAACCGATAAGCTTTGCGCCCATATCTCGCACCAGTTTACCTGTTGCCTCGACGGTTCCGCCCGTCGCGACCAAGTCGTCCAGAATCAACACGGTATCTTTAGAGCTGATAGCGTCGGCATGGATCTCAATTGAATCGGTGCCGTACTCGAGCTCGTAGCTCTGGCTTACGGTCTCGCGCGGCAACTTGCCCGGTTTACGTGCGGGAACAAAGCCGGCGCCAAGGGCTACAGCCACCGGTACGCCAACCATAAAGCCGCGAGCCTCGGGACCCACGACCTTGGTGATTCCCATGCCGGCAAAGTGCTCGGCGAGGGTATCGGTCATGGCTTTGAGCGCCTCGGGATTGCCAAAGAGCGGCGTGATGTCTTTAAAGATGACTCCGGGCTCGGGATAGTCGGGGATGTCGACGATTTGAGATTCGAAGTCGTACATTGCATGACCTTTCAATGGGTTGCCGGATAAGCGGCAGCGGTTATTTGCCCGCCGTGGCGGTGCCGGAGTGCGAAGGGGCGACGACCTTGAGCGGCTTTACGAGAGAATCCTCGTGCGAAGCCGGCGTGGCTATCTCTTCGTTTTTGGCTTTGGTGGACTCGGAGCGAGTGATTTCCTCATCGAGTGCATCGATGTCGGCGTCCTCGACCACGGCATTGAGCGACTCAAAAACGCGGTTCTTGAGCAGCGCAGTGTGCACACCCTCGGTCAGGTCGTGAAGCTTCTTAAACGCACGCTCGAGCTTGGCGTCGCGCTTGTCATCGGAGGTATCCATTCCGAGCATGCTCACGAGCACCTGCTCAAACATCGAGGACTCGCGGTTGGCGGAAGACACGTACTGACGCAGGTTGCGGGGCTCGATATGGAAGCGTGACAGCTCGGAGCAGTAGCGGATGATTGGAAAATCGCGACCATCGACGAGCTCACGATTCTGCGGACTCTTGATGATGCGAATGAGGTCGTTCTCGGCGAGCGAGCGGATAAACGAAATCTCGACGCCCAGCATATCGGGAATGGTCTCAATGGGATGCAGCTTTTGCTTAGTCTCCTTGGGCTCCGTCTTGAGCGGAACATCGGACAGCAAGCCCACCTCGTAGGCGAGCGTTGACAGGTCCGTGGCGTTTTCCAAGCGCTGCTTAATCACGTTGAGCGGCATGTAGCGGGTCTTCTGCAAATGCAGAATGACCTCCAGGCGATCAACGTCCTCCTTAGAGTACTGACGGTATCCCTTAGGCGTACGATGAGGGGTAATGAGCCCCTCATCTTCTAGAAATCTAATTTTTGAGTTCGAAAGATCGGGGTATGCGCCTCGAAGTAGGTTGACGACTTGGCCGATACTCAGATAGTTGCGTTCGGCCATGCCCTACTCACCGGTTTCGATGCGCTCCGGCGTGCTCTCGTGGTAGATGAGCGTAAACGTACCGATCTGGACGGAAGAACCGTCGTGCAGCGGGGCTGCATTGACGATGGCACCGTCGACCCAGGTGCCATTGAGCGAGCCCAAGTCCTCGATGCGAGCGCCGAGGCCCTCGCGGATAATGCGCGCGTGGCTGCGCGATACGGTCATGTCATTGAGGAAGATGCCGTTCGCAGGATCGCGGCCGATGGTGGTCACGTCGTCCTCGAGCTCAAAGGCGGCACCAGTCTGCGGACCCTTGACGATGGACAGAACGGGGGCGGTGATGCGCACGTTGGCCATGAGGTCGGGAACGGTGACGTCGCTTGAAGGCACGCGGAATACGCAGGTAGCGTCAGCAGTCTTATCATTCTGAGGCATATTGTTAACCATGTTGTCCATGACAACCCCTAACTTATCGCGGACGTGCCGCAAATAATGAACCGTACGTAATCATACCCCAACGAATCAGTCTTCGATTTCGGGGTTCAGAAAGTCGATGTCCTCGTCCTCGGGATGCGCGAGAGCCTGTTTAATGGCCACTCCGCCCTTAATGGAATAGATGACAGCGGTGAGCATGGAGAAGATGACGCCGCCGTACACAAAGAAGATGCCGAGGGGCACCGAGCTGCCGTTGAGGCCCGGGAATGCCGTGTACGTGGCAGGCAGCAGATGCCAGCCGTCCACGACGGGGAACCCAAGCAGCATAAGCGAGAAGCCGGTCATGAGCAGCGCCGTGGCAATCTTGCCGGGAAAGACGACGTCAATGGGACGACGGTGATAATGGCGCACGATGAGCGTGCCGATGCCCAGGTAGATATCGCGGCCGATAATGAGCACGCAGACCCAGATGGGAAGCTCGCCGCGGACCACGAGACCTAGCACGCCGGTAAACAGCAGCGCACGGTCACAGATGGGATCCATAACCTTGCCGAGCCATGAGACCGTTTTGGTCATGCGGGCAATCTGACCGTCCATCCAGTCGGTGGAGGCCGCGATGGCATAGATGACAATGGCGACGACACGGTTGTTGTCCGTCACAAACAGGTACAGGAAGACGAGCGTGAGGATCAGGCGCGTAAAGGTGATGAAATTGGAGATCGTAAAGATCTTATTCGACGGGTAATCGGAAGTGCCGATAAGCTCCTTTTTGATCTTCTTCTTGATGCCCACAGGACTCCCCCGCTGGTAAACGACAAAACTTTCGATACTATACCCGTTCTGGCGATGTCTATCCAGCGTAAGCATAGAGAGTCCAGACATATGGAGGGTGCTTCTGGGTTGTGCGGGATTCTGCATTTGTGTACATCAGCCTCCAAATATGACATTTTTCGGCATCTTTGATGGCTTATGTACACGTTTTGATTCGGTGATTACATCGATCGGGAAAGTTGTTGCCTTAAGCAAATTAATCATGATGTGCGGGTCGAGAAGGGCTAGCGCCAAAAGAACCCAACGGCCGTTACGGCTTCGTTAGAAACGCGCCCCACCATGGATGGTGAACCCGAAAGGTAAGGCGCGCGGGCACGGTGGCTCGGCCCGCGCGCCCGGAAGAGAAAGGATAAACCCATGGGTTACATGCTCGAGACGCGCGGGCTCACCAAGCGCTTCGGCCGCGGCGACCAGGCGCAGGACGCCGTGGCCGACGTGAGCCTTCATATCCGCGAGGGCGAGGTGTACGGGCTGCTCGGCCCCAACGGCGCCGGCAAGTCGACAACGCTCAAGATGATCTGCGGGATGCTGCGGCCGACGGCCGGGGAGATCCTCTTTGCCGGGCACGCCTGGCGCCGCGAGGACCTCTACGCAATCGGCAGCCTCATCGAGGAGGCGCCGCTCTACCCCAACCTCACCGCGCGCGAGAACTTGCGCGTGCGCACCACGCTGCTGGGCCTTCCCGAGAGCCGCATAGATGAGGTGCTCGCCGCCGTGGACCTCGCGGACACCGGGAAGAAGCGCGCCGGGCGCTTCTCGATGGGCATGCGGCAGCGCCTGGGGCTCGCGCTGGCGCTGATCGCCCGGCCACGCCTGCTCGTGCTCGATGAGCCCACCAACGGTCTCGACCCCATCGGCATCGAGGAGCTGCGCGACCAGATCCGCGGCTTCGCGGCGGCGGGTACGACGGTGATCGTCTCGAGCCACATCCTCTCCGAGGTGCAGCAGATGGCGGACACCATCGGCATCATCTGCGGGGGGCGCCTCGCCTACGAGGATGCGCTTCGGCCCGGGCAGGACCTCGAGGAACTCTTCATGAGCTTCTGCCGGGAAGGGCGACGAGCGCGCGGGGAGGTGGCGGCATGACAGGCGAGAAAGGCGGCCTGCTCGCGGGCTTGCGCGCCGAGGCCCTGAAGTCGCGCCACGCGGCACCGGTTCGCCTGGCCGTGCTCATGGCGCTGCCGATGCCGCTGCTCGGCGCGATGCCCTACCGGGGCGTGCAGATCTTCAGCGCGTGGAACTACTGGTACGCGCTCTTCCTGCCCGTGTGTCTCTCGCTCGTGGTGGCGTGCGTCGCGCGGGCGGACGCTCGCACGCGGATGCGGGGGCTTTTGGGCCTGGGCTTCCCGCTCGGGCGCGCCTGGTGGGCCAAGGCGCTCTGGTGCCTCGCGCTCTGCACGCTCTCGAACCTCGTGGTCTTCGGCATCTACCTCGCGGGATCGGCGTTCTCCTCGCAGGGCCTCACGGCCGCGGGCACGCTCACGATGCTCCTCTGCGCGCTCGTCAACACGGTGACCGCGGCGTGGATGATCCCCGCAGGGCTCTTCCTCACGGCGCGGCTCGGCATGCTCGCGGGCATCTTCTGCCCGCTCGCCGCGCAACTCGTGGGTGGGTTCGCCTGGTCGTTAGTGCCGCTGCCGCAGCTCTTTCCGCCTTCGGCGAGCATGGTCATCCCCACGAGCTTCATCCCCGTGCTGCCGAGCGGCGAGCCACTCGCGGCGGACATGGCGCTCGGCGGGGCGCTCGCGGCGGATGGCATGCTCACGCTGGCGGGCCTTGCGGTCTGCGCGCTCGCGTTCGCCGCGCTCACGGCGGCGGGCGCGGCCTGGTTCGCGCGCTCCGAGGAGAGGTGATGGCCGTGACGCGACTATCCGACCCGACGCCGCGCATGACTCTCTCGCGGGCCCTGCTCTCCGAGGCCCTGCGCCTGGCACGCTCCCCGCTCACGGCGGTGCACCTCGTCTGCGGCCTGGCAGCCGGTCTTGCCTGCGGCGAGTACTTCTCAGTAGCCCGATGGGACCCGGCGCTGGGCGCGGACGCCTACGCCCAGTTCCTCGGCGCCCTCATGCCGCTCATGTCCGCCATCGTCTGCGGGCTCGCCGTGGACGAGGAGCGCGCTGCCGGGCGCCTCGCCAACCTTACGGCGGTCCCCTCGCGCGGACGCGC
>NZ_QSHS01000019.1:38989-47292 GCF_003467795.1 Collinsella sp. AM36-4AA | reverse complement strand
CATGCCCTTCTGGCGCGAGGACCTCTAAGTCTTTCCGTTTCCGGTGCGGTCTCCCTACAACCGCACCGGTTTCGCCCGTCAAACGGGCGACACTAATACTTACGTAATTCATTTCTTCGAAAGGAAACGAACCATGGGTGTTAACCTCTCCGGCCGTAGCTTCCTCAAGCTCCTCGACCTCACCACCGAGGAGATCGAGTACCTGCTCAAGCTCTCCAAGAACTTCAAGGACATGAAGCGCGCTGGCGTTCCGCACCGCTATCTCGAGGGTAAGAACATCGTTCTGCTCTTCCAGAAGACCTCTACTCGTACCCGCTGCGCCTTCGAGGTCGGCGGCATGGATCTGGGCATGGGCGTCACCTACCTCGATCCGGGTTCGTCGCAGATGGGCAAGAAGGAGTCCATCGAGGATACCGCCCGTGTTCTCGGCCGCATGTATGATGGCATCGAGTTCCGTGGCTTTGCCCAGGACGACGTCGAGGAGCTCGCTGCTAAGTCCGGCGTGCCCGTGTGGAACGGCCTGACCACTGAGTGGCATCCCACCCAGATGCTCGCCGACATCCTGACCGTCCAGGAGAACTTCAACTACGACATCAAGGGCAAGACCCTCGTCTTCATGGGTGACTGCAAGAACAACGTTGCTCGCTCTCTCATGGTCGTTTGCTCCAAGCTCGGCATGAACTTCGTGGCCTGCGGCCCCGAGGAGTGCATGCCCGCTGACGACGTCATCGAGGCCTGCAAGCCCATCGCCGAGGCCAACGGCTGCACCATCAAGCTGACCACCGACGTCAAGGACGGCGTCACCGGTGCCGACGTTATCTACACCGACGTGTGGGTCTCCATGGGCGAGCCTGACGAGGTCTGGGCCGAGCGCATCGCTCAGCTCACCCCGTATCGCGTTACCTCCGAGGTCATGGCTATGGCCAACCCGGGTGCCATCTTCCTGCACTGCCTGCCCAGCTTCCACGACACCAACACCACCATTGGCGCCGAGAAGTGCGAGCAGTTCGGCATCACCGAGCAGGAGGTCACCGACGAGGTCTTCGAGAGCCCCGCTTCCAAGGTCTTCGACGAGGCCGAGAACCGCATGCACACCATCAAGGCTGTCATGTACGCCACGCTCAAGTAAGAGCATCTAGCATCTCGCTCGGGGTGCATTCCTGCGCACCCCGAGCGCTTTTGTCTGGTAAAAATCTCGCACCGAGCGACATGCACGGCACGGAAGAGCCGCTTCGGGCGAGATCAGTAAATGATTTATGAAGGGGGGATGAGAACTATGACTGAGACCGCTAAGAAAAAGCGCGGTATGCCTTCATCGTTCACCATTCTTCTTGCTCTGCTGGCAATCGTCGCGGTTGTTACCGTTATCGTCTCCGGTACGTCCGGTGGCGCGGTTACCGCTGCCCGCCTGAGCGATTTCTGCACCGCCCCGGTCAAGGGCTTCGCTGACGCTCTGCCCGTCTGCCTCTTCGTTATGATCCTCGGTGGCTTCCTCGGCATGATGACCGAGACCGGCGCCCTGGACAACGGCATTGCCGTTCTGGTGCAGAAGCTTAAGGGCAATGAGATCATGCTCATTCCCGTGCTAATGTTCATCTTCTCCCTCGGTGGTACCACCTATGGTATGTGCGAGGAGACCGTTCCCTTCTACGCCCTGCTCGCCGCCACCATGATGGCTGCTGGCTTCGACCCTATGGTCGGCGCTGCCACCGTCCTGCTCGGCGCTGGCTGCGGCTGCCTCGGCTCCACGGTTAACCCGTTCGCCGTCGGTGCTGCCGTCGACGCTCTGACCGGCGTTGGCATTGAGGTCAACCAGTCCATCATCATCGGTCTCGGTGCCGTCCTGTGGATTGTTACCACTGTTATGTCCATCCTCTTCGTCATGAGCTATGCCAAGAAGGTCAAGGCTGACAAGGGTTCCACCATCCTTTCGATGCAGGAGCTCAAGGACGCCGAAGAGGCTCACGGCAAGGCTGCTTCCGAGGTTCACAAGGAGGTCAAGCTCACCGGTCGTCAGAAGGGTGTTCTGATCGCCTTTGCCTTCACCTTCGTCGTCATGATCGTCGGCTTCATCCCGCTGGCCGACCTCAACGAGGGCGTCGCCAACTTCTTCGATGCTGGCGCTGTCTATGACGCCGACGGTAACGCCATCGTTCAGGGCTGGTCTGCCCTGATCACCGGCCTGCCCATTGGCCAGTGGTACTTCGACGAGGCTTCCACCTGGTTCTTCCTCATGGCTGTCCTGATCGGTATCATCGGTGGCCTCTCCGAGAAGCAGATCGTCAACACCTTCATCACCGGCGCTGCCGACATGATGTCCGTTGTCCTCGTCATCGCTCTTGCCCGTGGTATCTCCGTCCTCATGGCTAGCACCGGCCTCGACGTCTACGTCCTCGACGCTGCCGCCAATGCTCTGGCTGGCCTGTCCGGCGTGATCTTCGCTCCCATGAGCTTCCTGGTCTACTTCGGCCTGTCCTTCCTGATCCCCTCGACCTCCGGTATGGCTACTGTCTCCATGCCCATCATGGGACCGCTGGCTGTTAAGCTCGGCTTCTCGCCCGAGGTCATGGTCATGATCTTCTCCGCCGCCATCGGTGTCGTGAACCTGTTCACCCCGACCTCCGGCGCCATCATGGGCGGTCTTGCCCTGGCCAAGATCGAGTGGACGACCTGGCTCAAGTTTGCTCTCAAGCTCATCGTCGCTCTCTCCGTCGTCTGCGCCATCATTCTGACCGTCGCCTGCGTGATGCTCTAAGTACCCCTTGGGTACCCCACGGAAACCATGACGATCCTGTAAAGGATCACCTGGTCATCGTCTGTCCGGTGGGGTAACCCCACCGGTAGACTCCTACCTTTAGCCTCCTCCCGTTCCGTGCGCGGGAGGGGGCGCTCTTGTGTTCCGGCGTTTTACCAAACGCCGGAACCACTCGACGCTGCAAGCCCGCCAGAGCGGCAATCTGACGTTCAATCGTCGGGCATGGCCAAAAGGCCTATGCCCTCCTCTTTCACGTCACCTTGCTCGCTCTGGTGGGCTTTCGCTGACTTATGCTCAACCTGCGGCGCTGCCATTGTTGGCGCAGGGGGCGGCTTGCTCGCTCTGGTGCCTGTTCGCTGTCCGTTCTCTGCCCGCGACGTTTCTGCTGTTGGTGCAAAGGGGTCAGGTTACTTTGCGCCAAAAGGGGAAGTTGCGGTGGAATAGTTCCCGTTTGGCCGTCTTGAGGGGTTAAACAGGAGCTATTTCACCGCAACTTATCGATGGCGTGTTTGGTTGGTGCCTGTTGATGGCCTGGGCATCGGGGAGGGCAGGCTCCGTTATAATCGCCTAAGACATTAAATGGAAACGGGACGGGAGCCATATATGCGCCAGGGTTTCGACAACGCGAAGTATATCGAGCTGCAGGCCGCTCATATTAAGGAGCGCATCTCGCAGTTTGGCGGCAAGCTGTATTTGGAGTTTGGCGGCAAGTTGTTCGATGACTATCATGCCAGCCGCGTGCTGCCGGGTTTTGAGCCGGACAGCAAGTTTCGCATGCTCAAGAGCATTGCCGATGACGTTGAGGTCATCATCGCGATCAACGCGAACCACATCGAGAAGAATAAGGCCCGTGGCGACCTTGGCATTACCTATGACGAGGACGTTTTGCGCCTGGTCGACCTGTTCCGCGGCAACGGTTTTGCTGTCGCGGCCGTGGTTATCACCCAGTACGCCGGCCAGCCCGCCGCCGATGTGTTCCGCAATCGCCTGAACGCGCTCGGCATTCCCGCCAAGCTGCACTATCCCATCGAGGGCTATCCGCACGACGTCGACCTGATCGTGTCTGACGACGGCTATGGCAAGAACGAGTTTGTCGAGACCTCCCGTCCGCTCGTTGTCGTGACGGCACCCGGCCCTGGCTCGGGCAAGCTCGCCACCTGCCTGTCTCAGCTCTATCACGAGCACAAACACGGCACCGCTGCCGGCTACGCCAAGTTCGAGACGTTCCCGGTCTGGAATCTGCCCCTCACGCATCCGGTCAACATCGCCTATGAGGCCGCCACGGCCGACCTCGACGATGCCAATATCATCGACTCCTTCCACTTGGAGGCCTACAACAAGACCACGGTCAACTACAACCGCGACGTCGAGGCCTTCCCGGTGGTCCGTGCTCTGATGGAAAAGATCCTGGGCAAGAGCCCCTACCAGAGCCCCACGGACATGGGCGTCAATATGGTCGGCTTTGCCATCACCGATGACGATGCCTGCCGCGACGCTTCCAAGATGGAGATCGTTCGCCGCTACTTTACCGCGGTCGAAAATGTGCGCCGTACCGGCGTGGGCGATGAGCAAGTCGACCGTCTCAAGATTATTATGAAGAAAGCCGGCATCGATAAGAACTACTCACCGGCACGCTCGGCGGCCCTCACCAGGGAACAGCTGACGGGTGGTCCCGTGGGTGCCATGGTCATGCCCGATGGCTCCGTGGTGACCGGTAAGACCTCCACGCGCCTGGGCGCCGCAAGTTCGCTCATTATGAACGCCCTCAAGCATGTCTCGGGCGTCGACCTTGAGCTCGAGGTCATTAGCGATGAGGCGATCGAGCCCATCAGCAAGCTCAAGACGCATTTCCTGGGTAGCAAAAACCCGCGCCTCCACACCGACGAGACGCTTATGGCGCTGTCGATCACCTCGGCCACGAGTGAGACGGCCGCTCGCGTCCTTTCGGGCCTGGAGCAGTTGCGCGGTTGCGATGCCTTCTTTAGCGTGATCATCTCGCCGACGGACGAGACGGTACTGCGCAAACTGGGTATCAACGTGTGCTGCGAGCCCAAGTTTGAGCGCCGCGGTTTCTTCCATCGCTAAGTTTGAAGCACCGCGGTAATTGCATTGCAGTTTGGCCGTATCGGGTTAGCGCCCGGTACGGCTTTTTGATCAATAAAGTGCCTATTTCGGCGAAAAATAGCCGTTTACCTGCCTAGAAACAATTTGAGCGGTATACAATAACCGTAACTGTTTCATCCTTAGCGGGATGCCGCATGATGGATATTACCTGCCATCGTGAGGTGTGTCGGTCGCGCACGGCGCGTTAGATGCTCGTGCTCGGTTTGAGGAGGCTGCTATGGCGGGCAAGGGTCGTGCGAGTGTCAACGATATGAAGCGTGTCGAGGTGCTGGTGTTGATGGAGATCGACCAGCAAACCGAAGACAATGGCGGGCCGTATGGTTTCTCGCGCAAAACGCTTGCCGAGCGCGTGGGGGTTTCGCCGTATCGTGCCCGCGCCGCAATCGATCGCTTGGATTCCGAAGGCATGATTGATGTCGTCTCGCGTTATAGCGACGACGGCGGTCAGCTTGCAAATGGCATTTGCCTCACCGAACGTGGCGAGTGGTATCTTGAGGGCGTCCGTACCGGCATGCTCGTTCAAGAAATGCTTGAGGACGAGGTTGCTGATCGATAGCAGCATGTAACCCTTGCCATAGCGACGCCGCCTGGGAAACCGGGCGGCGTTTTGTTTCAAGATTGAGAAATGCAATCGCACGCGAGAAAAATTGCGGACGGTCCGCGGCGCGAGTATTACAATGAAGACCCGTAAGATGTGGATAAACAACTTCTACGGGAAGCGCAGGTAACTCAATATGACCAAGCATGTGTTCGTAACCGGTGGCGTGGTTTCGTCCCTGGGCAAGGGTATCACCGCGGCCTCGCTGGGCCGTCTGCTCAAGTCGCGTGGCTACAAAGTAACGATGCAGAAGGCCGACCCGTATCTGAACGTCGACCCCGGTACCATGAGCCCGTTCCAGCATGGTGAGGTCTTTGTAACCGAGGATGGTTACGAGTCCGACCTGGACCTGGGTCATTACGAGCGCTTTATTGATGAGAACCTGACCCGCGATTCCAACTTTACGACCGGTGCCATCTACAAAAGCCTCATCGCCCGCGAGCGTCGCGGCGACTTTTTGGGCGGTACCGTGCAGGTGATTCCTCACGTCACCAATGCCATTAAGGATAAGTTCCGCCGCATCGAGGAGCAGACCGGCTCCGATGTAGTCATCACCGAGCTGGGCGGCACGATCGGCGACATCGAGTCCCAACCGTTTGTCGAGGCCATTCGTCAGTACCGCAAGGAGGCCGGCCCCGAGAACGTCTGCTACATCCACGTGTCGCTCGTTCCCTATATCGCCGCCGCCCACGAGGTCAAGACCAAGCCCACGCAGCATTCCGTCAAGGAGCTCCGCAGCTTTGGCATCCAGCCCGATATTATCGTGTTGCGCTCCGACCACCATATCGATGACGCTATCCGCGGGAAGATCGCAAGCTTCTGCGACGTCGACACCGATTGCGTCTTTACCAACGAGGACTGCGCGAGCATTTACGATGTTCCGCAGCTGCTTGCCGAGCAGGACTTTGACCTGCGCATTTGCGAGCGCCTGGGTCTGGACCCGCGTGAGCGCGACATGAGCGAGTGGAATGAGTTCCTGCGCAAACAGAATCACGCCAACCATCACGCCGACAAGGTGAAGATCGCCGTCGTGGGCAAGTACACGCAGCTGCCCGATGCGTACCTGTCGGTTATCGAGGCCCTGCACCATGCGGGCGTCTTCTACGATCGCCATGTGGACGTCCAACTGGTCGACGGCGAGAGCCTCGACGAGCAGAATGTCTCCGAGGTTCTGGGCGACGCCTCGGGCATCCTGGTCCCCGGCGGCTTTGGCAAGCGCGCCCTGGAGGGCAAGATCCTCGCGGCCGAGTTTGCCCGTGAGCACAAGATTCCGTATCTGGGCATTTGCCTGGGTATGCAGGTGGCCGTGTGCGAGTTCGCCCGCAACGTCGTCGGCCTTGCCGGCGCCAGCTCCTCCGAGTTCGATCCGGACGGCCCATTTAGCGTCATCGATCTGATGAGCTCGCAGGAGGACGTGACCGAGAAGGGCGGCACCATGCGCCTGGGCGCCTATCCGTGCAAGCTCGCCGCCGATACCCTTGCTCGCGAGGCATATGGCGAGGAGCTCGTCTACGAGCGTCACCGTCACCGCTTTGAGTTCAACAACGCCTTCCGCGACCAGCTTGAGGACGCCGGTTTGGTTATCTCGGGTCTGTCGCCCGACGAGCGCCTGGTCGAGATGGTCGAGCTGCCGCGCGACGTGCATCCTTGGTATGTGGCAACCCAGGCTCACCCCGAGTTCAAGAGCCGTCCGACCAACCCGCAGCCGCTGTTCCGAGAGTTCGTGCGTGCCTCGATCGGTCAGCACGAGGGCGTCGATCGCCTGCAGGTGACGCCCATGAACCTCGCTACGGACTAAGGGTGCCGGCGAACAAAGAACATACCGAAGCTACTCCCTCGTCGCTCGCCGTGGCGGCGGGGGAGTATCTCGATTACCTCGCGGTCGAGCGGGGTTTGGCGCGCAACACGATTGCGGCTTATCGTCGTGACCTGACGACGTACTGCGCGTATCTGGAGCGGGCGGGCATCATGTCTTTTGATGAGGTGACTCGTCAGGTCGTGGAGGGCTTTGTCGCCGACCGTCGCGATGGGGGCTATTCCGATGCCTCGGTGGAGCGTGCGCTTGCGGCCGTGAAGGGCCTGCATGCCTTTTTGGTGCGCGATGGGATTGTGGCCCAAAATCCAACGGCGGCGTTGCGCCTGCCTAAAAAGGCTGAGCGTTTGCCGGAGTATCTATCGGTGGAGGATGTCTCGGCGCTGCTCGATCAAGACTTCCCCGAGGGCGAGATGGGCTTGCGCGACCATGCCATCTTGGAAGTGCTCTACGGATGCGGCTTGCGTGTGAGTGAGTTGGTGGGGCTCGATGTTGGCGATATCCATATCGACGATGGCTTTGTGCTCGTTCGCGGTAAGGGCTCAAAGGAACGCCTGTCCCCGTTGGTGGGAAGTGCGGCGCGAGCTCTGACGCGCTATATAACTAAGGGGCGTTCTCGCTTGGCGGCCCATGCCCACGGAACCGAGACCTCAGCGGTCTTTTTAAATAAGAACGGCCGCCGTCTGTCGCGCCAGGGCATCCATGCCATCTGTGAGCGCTACGGGCGCCAGGTGGGGCTGGTGGGACTCCATCCCCATACGCTGCGTCACTCCTTTGCCACCCATATGCTTGCGGGCGGTGCAGACCTCCGTGTGCTACAGGAGATCTTGGGACATGCCGATATATCGACCACGCAGGTCTACACGCATGTCGATCGTACGCAACTGACCGAGGTCTATCTGGCGGCGCACCCGCTGGCACATCGTTAACACATCGCTGGCCTGCATATCTATAGGTATTTGGGGACGGGCCCCAGATTGCCGCGACGTGCTTTTGCGCGCGCATGGGCAATC
>NZ_QSHS01000019.1:38670-38935 GCF_003467795.1 Collinsella sp. AM36-4AA | reverse complement strand
GGGGCCCGTCCCATTTTTGCCACTTGTCGTCGCGGTGGCGGGCCGCATGTGCCTTGGGTGGGGGAGTTTGGGGGCGATGTGAACGGCATGTAAAGGGACGCAAAAATCGCCTCAAGGTCAACTTGAAGGTTGAGGTTGAAAGGCGGGGTGCCACAGGTGGCATCCCGCCGTTGCTGTAAACACAACATATTGTGTTTTCGAACATATGATTGGGGGTGTTTTGCAATATATGGTGGGTGGAGTGGTGGGGCGGGGTGGGGGAAGG
>NZ_QSHS01000019.1:0-38622 GCF_003467795.1 Collinsella sp. AM36-4AA | reverse complement strand
GTGGGGGAAGGGGTGGGGAAAGGTGTTGAAAAATGGGGCGGTTCCCCATATTATTAATGACGTCGACAGGCGGGGTGGTTCCCCGCGTACGTGCCATCTGAGTAACCGAGGGGAGGGCGCACATGGGAATGACTGGTGCATACGAGCGCAATCTCGATGCAAAAGGTCGTCTGTCCCTGCCTGCACCCCTTCGCGAGGAGCTTGGAGAGCACGTTCGCGTGTTTAAAGCCCTGGATGTCGATGCTCTGTACGTGTTCTCTGCCGAGGCCTTCGATAAGTGGGTCGAAGGACTCTTCGCGGGTCGTGAGGGCCACGAGGGTTTTAACCCGCGTGACATTAACGACCAGAAGCTCATGAGGGCGATCAACAAGCGCACCACGTCGATGGACGTGGACAGCGCCGGTCGTATCGGTCTTTCCGAGTCTCTCCGCAAGCAGGCGAACCTCGACCGCGAGGTCACGGTTGTGGGCAACTACGACCACCTTGAGGTTTGGGATCGCGCCGCGGCCGATGAGGACGATGACGATGAGGCCCTGCTGGACCTCTTCTTCTCGTAAGGGCAAGGCACGGGTAACGGATGGAGCGTGGGATCTTGACACAAGAATATCGGCATGAACCTGTCATGCTCGGCGAAGTGCTTGAGTCGCTGCGGCTAAAGAGCGGCTCCGTTGTCTGCGATTGCACCCTTGGCGGTGCCGGCCATTCGGTAAAGATGGCCGCGCAGGTGGGGGAGACGGGCCTTTTGCTCGGCGTCGATCAGGACGACATGGCCCTCGAGGCCGCTGGCGCCCGTCTGGACCGCGAGGTTCCCGGCGTTCCGCACCAGCTGCTGAAGGGCAACTTCGGCGACTTGGACGAGCTGCTTTGCTCGGCCGAGGTGCCCGGGGTCGATGGCTTCCTGTTCGATTTGGGCGTTTCGTCACCGCAACTCGATATCCCTGGCAGGGGCTTTTCGTATAACGAGGACGCCCCATTGGACATGCGGATGGATCCGGGTAATAACACCTTAAACGCAGCTGAGGTCATCAACACCTATAACGAACACGACCTCGCCCGGATTCTACGCGTCTACGGCGAAGAGAAGTTCGCCTCGCAGATCGCGCGCGAGATCGTGCGCCGCCGCGAGCAAGAACCGATCGAAACCACCGGCCAATTTGTCGAGATCATCAAGGCGGGTATCCCGGCTGCCGCTCGTCGGCATGGCGGACACCCGGCCAAGAAAAGTTTCCAGGCCATTCGCATCGAGGTCAATCACGAGCTCGATGTGCTCGAACGAGGGCTTGATGCCGCCACCAGGTGGCTCAACCCGGGCGGACGTATCTGCGTCATCTCGTATCACTCGCTCGAGGACCGTATCGTAAAGAACCACTTTAAGGAGATGAGCCAGGGGTGCACGTGTCCGCCGGAGATTCCGGTGTGCGTGTGCGGCAACGTGCCGATACTCAAGGTCATCACCCGCAAACCCTTGGTTGCCCAGCCTGATGAGGTTGAGCGCAACCCTCGGGCGAGATCAGCCAAAATCCGCGTGGCGCAGCGTCTGTAGGCGCGACCGCGCGATATTGGACCTCCCGCTCGCACCATAAACGAAGCTTAAACACACTACCAACGTACTCGGGATGGGAGGCGGCATATCATGGGCTACAACACTTCAAGCGCAGCACTCGCCTATGATATGAACGCCATGCCCGCCTATCGTGAGACGCCGCAGGCCCCCGTTGCTCCCCGTGAGCAGCGCACGCCGCGCTTTGATGTCTACACGGGCGCGGGCCGTCAGGCAAACCAGGCGGTAAGCCCGGTTTTCATGAGCGTTCTTAAAACGTTTTGCATCATTGCGGCTATCTTCATGACGATCGGCGTCGCCCGCGTGGCGCTCGCCGGCGTTACGGCCCAGGTGCTCAACAGCAACGCCGAGCTTACCAACACGCTCGAAAAGGCGACCGATGAGAGCTCCGACCTGGAGGTCATGCATTCGGTCTATGGCGCCGACACGCGCATTCGCGACCTTGCGGGCGCTTATGGCATGGTGGAGCCCAGCGAGAGCGTTACACTTGACTTTTCGCAGGATGCAGCCGCGGGCGCCAACGCGACCGCGACCGCTCAGTAGCAAGACGGTAGCTGAGTATGACAAATGACTATCGCCGCGGTTCCGATGGGGGCCGCGGTTCTGGACGTCCCTCGTCGCGGGGACGTTCTGGTTATCAAGGAACGGGTCGGCAATCTTACAACGCCGGGCAGTCCCGTGGCAACGACCCGGCGTCGCGACTTCGCGGCTCGGGCGGCCCTCAAGTGCATAACAACAGGTCGCGCAAGAGCTCGTCGACCGAATGGCTCACAGGCGCGCCTCTGCCTCGCCGCAAAGCCGTCATGGGATTCATTGGGTTTGGCTTGGGCTTGGGCGTCTTTCGCCTTGCCGACTATCAAATTGTCGAAGCCGATAAACTGCGCGAGCGTGCCGATGCGCGCCGCCTGCTTGCGCAGACCCTCTATGCCAAACGCGGCACCATCTACGACCGCAACGGTAACGTGCTAGCGTCGTCGGTCGAATGTCGCAACATCGCCGTGAACCCGCAGCTTGTCGAGGATGTTGACAAGACGGTGTCGGCGCTGGTCAAGGCAACTGGGATCGATAAAAAGACCTGCCGCAAGCTCGTCGAGTCCGATGGCACCTGGGTGTATATCAAGCGCCAGGTGGACGAAGACGATGCTGCGGCGCTGGAGAAGAAGAACCTGCCCGGCGTGCTTTTTGAGCAGGCCATGAAGCGCGTATATCCATACGGCAATCTGGCATCGCAGGTGCTGGGTGTAGTGAATGTAGACAACGACGGCTTGACGGGTCTCGAGAAGCAATACAACAAGCTTCTGACCGGTACGAACGGTTCTCTTGTGCGCGAGCGCGCGAGGGACGGCAGCTATATCGCGGGCGGTGCCTATAAAAAGGTGGCTGCGGTCGACGGCGTTGATATCGTGACGACGCTCGACGTCAATATCCAGCGTGCGGCCGAGGATGCCCTGGCAGAGGCAGTTGAGAAGACTAAGGCCAAGAACGGCTCGGCGCTGGTCACCGATCCTACGACAGGCGAGATCTTGGCAGCCTGCTCGTATCCGACTTACGACCAGACCGATCTGGAAAACGCCAAGACCGAGGATATGAACTTGCGCCTGGTCACCGACGCCTACGAGCCCGGCTCGGTCTTTAAGACGCTCGTGGCGGGCGCCGGCTTCGACTTGGGCGTCGTGCGATCGAGTACGTCGTTTGAGGTGCCGGCGAGCATCAAGGTGGGTGACGATACCGTCACCGATGCCGACAAGCGCGACTATGCCATGACCATGGATGTGCGCGAGATGATGCGCCGTTCGTCCAACGTGGGCTTTGTCCTGGTGGGGCGCAAGATCGGTGCGGACGACTTTGCCGCCTATGTGGACAAGTGGGGCATAGGTCACAGCTCCGGTGTCGATTTTCCGGGCGAGAGCCTGGGCATCGTCAAGGAGCGTGACCAGTATGACGGCGCCACGCTGGGATCGATGAGCTTTGGACAGGCGCTGTCCGTCTCGCCGATTGAGATCGCACGTGCCGTGGGCGGCATCGCCAACGGCGGCGTGATGATGACCCCGCACTTCTATAAGTCCAGCAAAGGCGACGAGAAGGACTGGGGCGAAGGCGAGCGCGCGATTTCTGAGGACGCCGCATCCCAGGTGACATCGTGCATGCAGACGGTCGTGTCCGAGGGAACGGGCGTTGGCGGCGCGGTTGACGGCTGTGACGTGGCGGGTAAGACCGGTACGGCCGAACGAGCCGACGAGAACGGCGGCTACCTCAAGGAGAACTACATGTCGTCCTTTATGGGCTTTGCGCCGGCACAATCGCCCAAGGTGCTGTGCTATATCACGCTCGACGGAACGCCGAGCGGCTCAGATGCCGCTGCGGTGCCGTTCCAGTCCATTATGGCCAACGCGCTCGACGTGCTGGGTATCCCGCACACGAAGTAGGGGGTTACAATCTTTGGGGCGTGGTTTGTTGTCCCATATGAGGGGTGTTCACATGCCCTGCACCACGCATGCGCGGCGCTGGGATACAATACGCCGATAGCATTATTAGGTTTACAGGGGAGCTGCAATGATAGAGATCGCCGTCAACAACCTCGCGGCCGCAACAGGGGCCCGAACCGTGACGGGAGAAGCCGATCGGGTATGCCGCGGGTGCGTTATCGACTCGCGCCAGGTCGAGGAAGGGACGATTTTCGTCGCCTTTCCCGGTGAAAACGTCGACGGCAATGATTTTGCTTCCCGTGCCGTCCAGTCGGGCGCCGGCGCCGTCGTGATGACGCGTGAGCCCGAGGCCGAGCTGGTCTCGCTGGCGCAGGACAAGGGCTGTGCCATCTTGCTGACCGATGATCCCGAGGAGTTTCTGCTGCGTTTGGCGCACACGTACCGTCTGGAGCTTGGCTGCCTGGTCGTTGGCATTACCGGTTCTATCGGCAAGACGACGACCAAGGACGTGCTCGCCGCCGTGCTCGCCAAGCGCTATCGTGTCTGGGCCACCAAGGGCAATTTCAATAACCTGATCGGCATGCCGCTCACGGTGCTTTCCGCTCCGGCCGATACCGAGGTCCTGGTGCTCGAGATGGGCATGAACCATTTCCACGAGATCGAGCGCCTGTCCCAGTCCGCCAATCCCAACCTTGCCATCGTGAGCAAGATTGGTACCTCTCATATCGGCATTTTGGGTAGCCGCGAGAACATCGCCCGCGCTAAGGCCGAGATTGTCCAGGGTATGTGCGCCGCCGGCGACTTCTTGCCGCTGCTGGTTTTGGGCGGCGAGGACGACTTTACGCCGTTCATTCGCGATACGTTCGCCCAGCCTGCTGGTATCGACGTGATGCTGGCCGGCGTCTCGGACGATGATGAGGTCCGTGCCCGCGACATTCGCGTTGATGACGAGGGCCGTCCGGTCTTTACGCTCGATTTTGGTCAGGGCGAGACAATCGATACCATGCTTGCCATCCCCGGCGTGCAGTCCGTCCCAAATGCCGTTAAGGCCGCCGCGGTTGCCTATCGCCTGGGCGTGACGCCCGAGCAGATCGATGCTGCCTTTAGGGGCCTCACGATTACCGGTCATCGCCAGGAGATCAAGCGCGCCAAGAGCGGTGCCCGCGTCATCGACGATTCCTATAACGCCAGCGCCGAATCCATGGCTGCTGGCCTCGATCTACTGTGCTCGCTTTCGTGCACGGGGTCTCGCATGGCGATCTTGGGCGAGATGGGCGAGATGGGCGATGAGGCCCCTCGCATGCATGAACTCGTGGGCGCCTATGCCGCCGCCAAGAAGCTCGACATGCTGGCGTGCGTGGGTGGTGAGCTGGCCCAGCTTATGGCCGATGCCGCGCGCATGATGGGCATGGACGAGGACCGCATCCAGGTGTTCTCCGATTATCAGCAGGTGCTCGACCGCATGGGCGGCGCGCTTGAAAAACATGATGTTGTACTGGTCAAGGGTTCCCGCTTTGTTGAGCTCGACCGCTTTGTGGAAGGTGTGTGCTAGCCCATGTTCGGCAATCCCTCGTATCCAACGTATCAGGCTTTTTTGGGGCTTGGCATCGCCGCTGCCATTGCGCTGCTGCTCATGCCGTGGTGGATCAAGCTGCTCAAGGTCGAGGGTATCGGCCAGCAGGTTCGTGCCGACGGCCCCAAGCGTCATTTGGTTAAGCAGGGAACGCCCACCATGGGTGGTGTTGTCATCCTCGTCGCGATCTCGCTGACCTGCCTGCTGATGGGCAAGCTCACCACCGAGCTCGTGCTCGTGCTGCTCGCCACGCTGGCGACCGGCGTGCTGGGCCTGATCGACGACCTGACCTCCGTTACGCATGGGCGCTCGCTCGGTCTGACGCCTCATGCCAAGATGATCGGCCTAACCATTATCTGTGTCACCTTTACGGTACTTGCCGTCAACTGGTGCGGCGTCGCCCCCGAGATTCGTTTTCCCGGCGGCCTGACGATTGACCTCGGTGTTCTTTCGACCACCATCTGCGGCCTTTCGTTCCCGTGGCTCTACATTGTCTTTTGCTGGCTGATGATCGCCGGTCTTTCTAATGCCGTGAACCTGACCGATGGCCTTGACGGTCTTGCTGGTGGCACCTCCATGATTGCCATGCTCGCCATGGCTGCCATGGCGTTTTTGCACGGAGACGTGAACCTGTCCATCTTCTGCACCGCGTGTGCCGGTGCCTGCTTGGGCTTTCTGTGGTTCAACTGCTATCCGGCGAGCATCTTTATGGGCGATACCGGCTCGCTTGCCCTGGGCGCCGCGTTTGCCTGCACGTCCATCATGACCAACACCGAGGTCGTCTCCCTCATCATCGGCGGCCTGTTTATCGTTGAGACCCTGTCGGTAATGATTCAGGTTGTCTACTTCCACTTTACGCACAAGCGCGTCTTCCTTATGGCGCCCATCCATCATCATTTCGAAAAGAAGGGCTGGGCCGAGACCAAGGTCGTCATCCGTTTTTGGATTATCGCTGCGGCCTTTGGTGCCGTTGGCCTTGCTTTGTTCTTCCAGTTGGGATAGTGGTCTTTCATGCCTCTTGCTGATGTCTTTAGCCTGCTCGTTTTGGGTCAGGGCAAATCCGGTCTCGATGTCGCCCGCTGGGCGCTGGCACATCCCGAGCGCGTAAGCGCCGTTACCGTGTATGGCGGCGGCACCTCTGAGCCCAATGACGCCACGCGTGCGCTTGAGGCTGCTGGTGCGTCGTTTGTCTATGGGACCGAACAGGTCGAGGGCGCCTATGACGTATGCGTGACGTGCCCGGGCATCTCGGAGTTCTCGGGCTTCTTTAAGGCCGGGCGCGAGCATGCCGCCCAGATTATGGGTGAGCCCGAGTTTGCCTATCGCCTGTCGCCCGATAACTGGATTGCCATCACGGGTACCAACGGCAAGACGACCACCACGTCGTTGACTGATTATCTGCTCAAGGCTGCCGGCGAGGTCAGCGTAGCTGTCGGCAACATCGGCGAGCCGCCGGTCAACGAGATTGACGGCCGAGCCCACAACGAGTGGTTTGTGGCCGAGCTCTCGAGCTACCAGATTGCTACGACCGCCGAGCTTCATCCTCGCGTGGCGGTGCTGCTCAACATCACTCCCGACCACTTGGGCTGGCATAAGAGCCATAAGAACTATGCGCTTGCCAAGATCAAACTGTTTGACAATATGGTCGATGACGATCTGGCGGTTGTCGACGTCGAAGACGCCGGCATTCACGAGTTCGATGAGTACATCTACACGCCGGGTCGTCGCATCTGCAAGGTTGCCTTTGACGAGCCTGAGGGTGAGGATGCCGCCTTTGTACGCGATGGCAAGATGATCGTGCGCCTGAAGGGCGTCGAGACCCCGCTCATCGCTACATCCGAGCTCAAGATTTCGGGCCATCACAATGCTATCAATGCCCTGTGCGCTGCCACGGCTGCCCTGGCAGTCGGTGCCGATGTCGATGGCGTCTGCCGCGGTCTGGCCTCGTTCCAGCCGCTCGAGCACCGCGTGGAGCCGTGTGGCGAGATTGACGGCGTGCGCTACGTCAACGATTCCAAGGCGACCAACACCGATGCGGTCGAGAAGGCACTGACGGCATTTCCCGATGACGACGTGATCTTGCTGCTCGGCGGCCACGATAAGGGCACGCCGCTCACGGACTTCGCGCGCGTTGTTATGGATAACGTACGCTCGGTCGTCTGCTTTGGCGATGCGCGCGAGCGTTTCACCGCCGCTATGGACGAGGCCGATGTCGATGGCGATGTGGATATCGCCCAGGCGGATGACCTGCGCGATGCCGTGGACGTCGCCCGTTCGCTGTCGAGCCGTGGCGATGTGATCTTACTTTCTCCTGCCTGCTCTTCGTTCGATGAGTTCTCGGGCTATGAGGAGCGCGGCCGCGTGTTTAAGGACTATGTGGCCCAGCTTGCCGCTGCGGCGAAATCGCAAATGGAATAGGGGTTGCCGGTGAGAGAGGAGAGCCCCCGACAAGGTATGAGGAGGCCCGACTCGGACCGTGCTTCCTCGCGGCGCAGCACACCGCGTTCCGGTCGCGGCGGGCAGACGTTTAGCGAACGCTATATTGCCGGCGTTCCCGCCCGTATCATGCGCCCCCGTTTGATATTCATGGCCTGCCTGTTTACCTTGGTGTGCTTTGGCCTGCTGATGGTGTACTCGGCGTCTTCGGTCGAGGCGCTGCACGAGAATGGCTCGGCGACGTTTTTTCTGTTTCGACAAGCCGCGTTTGCCGGAGTTGGCGTGCTGGCTATGGTTGCCATCGTGCGCATCTTGCCGGACAGTTGGTTTGGGGAAGACGTGCTCAGGATCTTCCTCATCGGCATGATGGGGCTACTGCTTCTGGTGTTCTTGGTGGGCAGCGGCAGCCGTGGCGCCACGCGCTGGCTCAACATCGCCGGTATTCAGTTCCAGCCTTCCGAGTTTTTAAAGCCATTTGCCATTGCGTATTCGGCCATCATGCTTGATCGTTTCTTTTCGCCCGGTGGCAACATCAACGAATTCCTTCGCAAGATGGGCATCTACTTGGGCATTTCGCTCTTTCTGATCTTTATCCAGCCCGATTTCGGTACTGTCCTGATCATCCTGTTGACCCTCATGTGCATGGCGTTGTTTGCGGGTCTCGACCCCAGATTTATCATCGGCGTGCTAATCTTCGGCATTCTCGTGATCGTGATTGCGCTTGTTGCAGAGCCGTACCGTATGGTGCGTATTCAGGTTGCCTTGAACCCTTGGGCCGACGAGTATGGTGACGGCTATCAGGCCACGCTTGCCATCATGGCCTTTGCCTCGGGCGGTCTGTTCGGCCGTGGCATCGGCAACTCAACCATGAAGTACTCGTATCTGCCCGAGGCGCACAATGACTACATCCTGGCCATCATTGGCGAGGAAGTCGGTTTTGTCGGAACCGTGCTGTTCTTCTTGGTGTTTGCGATGCTGATCTATTCGGCGTTTCGCATTGCCGAGCAGGCGACCGATCGTCGGGGCGCGCTTATGGCGTCTGGCTCCGCGGTCATTCTCGCGGTGCAGTTTTTGATTAACGCGTTGGGCATCCTCAACGTGTTTCCCATGACGGGCAAACCGTTGCCGTTTATTAGCTACGGCGGTTCGTCGATTATTGTGTCGCTTATGCTCGCCGGTCTGATCCTGCGCGTTTCGTACGAGAGCGCCCGTCGCGATGAGTACGACCGTCGCCGCGAGAGCTTTGCCGTTATGGATGAGAGTACCGCCGGCGTAGCCCATGTGCGCGGTGAACGACCTTCGCGTAGCGGCTTTACCGTTCTGGATGGTTCTGCATCCGAGCCGGCAGCTCGTCCACGCCCGCGAATGGCTCCGCAAGGTCGTCCGCAGCGCCCCAGCCCTCGCAACGCGGGCGGCGGATATAATCGAATCGATTTGAACTCGGACCCGTCGGCGCGTCTGCGTACCGACGACCAGGGACCGCGTGTACGAAGGGACTACCATGACCGATAAAATGACCGTTGCTATTGCAGCCGGCGGCACGGCAGGACACATCAACCCCGCGCTCGCCTTGGCCGAAGAACTGCGTGACCGTGGCCACCACGTTGTGTTCGTGGGTCAGTCGCGCAAGCTCGAGGGTCGTCTGGTCCCCGAGGCTGGGTTTGATTTTGTGCCCATTACGGTCACGGGCTTCGACCGCTCCCGTCCTTGGACGGCGCTGACCTCGCTGTGGCGTGTCAACAAGGCCAAACGTGCGCTCGCCAGTCATTTCTCAAAGGTCGGCAAGCCCGATGCCGCCATTGGTTTTGGTGCCTATGTCGAGGTTCCGCTGCTGGGGTGGTGCAAGGGCGCGGGCGTTCCGTATCTGCTGCATGAGCAGAACTCTGTTCCGGGCCTGGCCAACAAGATGATGAACTCCCACGCCGCCCGCGTGTGCATCTCGGTGCCGGCAGCGCGTTCGGTCTTTGAGCGCGAAGGTGACCCTGGCCACGTGCTCATGACCGGCAACCCCGTACGTCGCTCGGTAATCGAGGGCGATCGCGCTCGCGGCCGCAAGGCACTTGGCGTTCCCGAGGACGCTACGCTGTTGCTCGTCTTTGGCGGTTCACTTGGCGCCCAGCACCTCAACGAGCGCGTGGCTTCGCTCAAAAACGAGCTGCTTTCGCGCAAGAACCTCTATGTGTTGCATTCGACGGGTGCCGACGGCTTTGAGGAGACCGAGCGCGCTTTGGCGCTGACGCCCGAGGAGGCGAAGCGTTACCGCGTCCAGCCTTACATCGACAACATGGGCGATATGCTGGCTGCTGCCGATTTGGTGCTCTCGCGTTCGGGTGCATCGAGCGTGGCCGAGATTGCTGCGCTCGCCGTGCCCTCGGTGCTCGTGCCGTATCCGCATGCGACGGCCGACCACCAAACCACCAATGCCCGTTATCTGGTCGACGCCGGGGCCGGTGTGCTCTGCGCCGATGCCGATATCGACGGTTCTGCCTTTGCCGATGAACTGCTGCACCTGGTCGATGACGCGGCGGCGCGCGACGCCATGCGTCAGGCGGCGCGTGGTCTGGTTCAGGATAGGGCCGCCGCTCTTCTGGCCGATGCGGTAGAGGGTTTGCGTTAGTTAGACGGGATATCGTCGGTCGCCCTCGCGCTGATGCGGTAGGTGCGGTACAGTTAACGGGTTACAGGCAGTGTTTACGCAAGGAGTACACGAGCACATGGCTGATTCCCAGACTGCAACCTCCGCGCCCGAGTTTAAGAGCGCCCACTTTATCGGTATCGGCGGCGCCGGCATGAGCGGCATCGCCCTCGTTCTTCACGAGCGCGGTTATGCCGTTACCGGCTCCGACCTTAAGACGTCACGTTATATCCGCCAGCTTACCCGCGCTGGTGTGAAGGTGCATGTGGGCCATGAGGCCGCCACGATCGACGAGGTCAAGCCCGACGTGGTTGTTGTCTCCACCGCTATTCCGGAGTCCAACCCTGAACTCGTGCGCGCTCGCGAGCTTGGTATTCCCGTGTGGCCCCGTGCCAAGATGCTCTCTGCTTTGGGCCACGGCTACACCACCGTCGCTGTTGCCGGCACGCATGGCAAGACCACCACGTCTTCGATGTGCGCCACCATGCTCGACCGCATGGGTCTGGATCCGAGCTTCTTGATCGGTGGCATCGTCGAGGGCTATGACACGAACGGCAAGAACGGCTCGGGCGACTACTTTGTCGCCGAGGCCGACGAGTCCGACAGCTCCTTCCTGTTCCTGAACCCCAACGTGGTCATCGTGACCAACGTCGAGGCCGACCACCTCGATCACTACTCGGGTATCGAGGAGATCGAGGCAACTTTCGCCAAATTCATGAGCCTGGTGGGCGAGGACGGCACCGTCATCGTCTGCGGTGAGGACCCGCATCTGGTCGAGCTCGCCAAGTCGACGGGTCGTCACGTGCTTTCCTACGGCTTTGCCGAGAGCAACGACATCGTCTGCATGCACCCGGATGTCAAGGGCATCCAGAGCGACTTTATCGTTCGCTTTGAGGACGGCACTGAGCACGCTGTGGAGATCAAGAGCAATCCCGGTCGCCACAACATGCTCAACGCCACGGCGGTGCTCACCGTCGCCCATGTCCTGGGCCTTGACATCGACGCCGCCGCCAAGGCGCTCTCGAGCTTTGAGGGCGTCCGCCGTCGCTTTACCCACGTGGGCGATATCGATGGCATCACCGTGGTCGATGATTACGGCCATCACCCCACCGAGATCAAGGCGACGCTTGCCGCCGCTTCGTCGCTGGGCTACAAGCACGTCGACGTCGTGTTCCAGCCGCACCGCTATTCGCGCCTGCAGGCCCTGTGCGACGACTTTGCCGATGCATTTGCCAATGCCGATAAACTGCTGCTGATTGATGTGTTCTCGGCTGGCGAGATGCCCATTCCGGGTGTCACCTCTAAGATGCTCGCCGATACCGTGCGCGCCAAGCATCCTGGCAAGGAGGTCGTGTACTGCTCCAGCCGTCTTGAGCTCAATCAGGAGCTCGAGCAGATGGTGGGCGAGGGCGACCTGCTGCTCACTATGGGTGCCGGTGACGTTACGACCGTCGGCCCCGAGTTTATCGAGTATCTGACTGCCAAGAAAGACGCTTAAGTCTAATGGGTCTGTTTAACGCCGTCATGGCGCTTTCGGGCATGATCGACACGGATGTGATCGAGGACGAGCGCCTTGCGCGTCATACGAGCTATCGTATCGGCGGCAAGGCCGACCTCTTTGTAACGTGTCATAGCTATCATGCCCTCCGCCGCGCCGTGGCGGTGCTCGATCGCGAGCAGGTGCCGTGGGTCATCATCGGCAAGGGCTCCAATCTGCTGGTTGCCGATGGCGGTTATCGCGGTGCCGTCATTTCGCTCGGACGTGAGTTTCAGCGCACGGTTGTTGCCGATGACGGTTGTACGCTGACGGTCGGTGCGGGCGTGATGTTTGCGCGCCTGGTCAACGATGCCCTGTCGCGTAGCCTCTCGGGCCTTGAGTTTGCCGTTGGCATCCCTGGTTCGGTCGGCGGTGCGATATCTATGAATGCCGGCACACGGACCGAGTGGATTGGCTCGCTGGTTGAGGATGTCGTAACGTTTGACCCGGCATCCGGTATCAAGCATTATGCGGGGTCCGAGATCACTTGGGGCTACCGCGAATGTAGCCTTCCCCGCAATGAGATCATCCTCGAGTGCGTGCTCAAGCTTAAACCGGCGCCCAAGGCCGACATTCGCGAGCGCATGGAGCGGTACCTGACGAGGCGCAAGCGTACGCAGCCCATGGGTCGCGCATCCTGCGGGTCGGTCTTTCGCAATCCGCCCGATGCGAGTGTGGGCAAGCTTATCGAGGATTGTGGATTAAAGGGTTTTTCAATTGGCGGCGCGGAAGTTTCGCCCGTTCACGCTAATTTTATCGTTAATAACGGAACTGCCTCGGCCGATGACGTTGCCGCGGTTATCAGACATGTGCACGGAAAGGTGAGGGAGGCGTATGGCATCGAGCTCAGACCGGAAGTTAAATTCCTCGGCTTCTAGAGCATCGAAACCCACCTTCCGCCGCGCCGGAGGGCGTTCCGGCGCGCCTGCCAAACCTCAACGCAATACCGTCGCGCATTCTAAGTCTGTCGGGCATGCTCGACAGACCAGTCGTCCGGTCGTCGGCTCGCAGCTCGGTAATCGTCCGGCCGCAAAAAAGTCCTCGCGTCCCTCGGTGACGTCAAAGCCTGTTATGGGCGCCAAACCTGCCCGTCCCATGGCAACTCCTAAGCCCTCGACGGGAACTAAAGCGCCGCGTCCAGGTCGCACGCTGGGCGCATCGAAACCGCGCTCGCTGACATCGGTCCCGGTTACCGTCAAGAAGCCTTCGGGTAAAAAAAGCGTCAACCCGTTGTCTTCACTTGGGGCGATGGTAAATAAAACATCAGACGCCGCTTCTGTCGTTACAGGCAAAGGCAAAATCGTGGGCGGCGTTCTGGCCGTCTTGGCCGTGCTCGTCGTCGTTGCCATCGTGGTGATTAACTCTGGATTGTTTACCGCCACTGATATTCAGATTCAAGGCAGCGAGCATGTGACGAAGCACGATGCTATCCAGCTGATCGATTTGCCCGAGGGAACGTCGCTTTTTAACGTCGATCCCGACCAGATTACCGAGGATCTCAAGCAGAACCCGTGGGTCTCGGGCGTGGATGTCCAGCGTCAGTTCCCGCATACGCTCATCATTACGCCTATGGAGCGCAAGGTCATCGCAATTGCCTATATCAGCTCCGATGACCTTGCCTGGGCCATCGGGGATGATGACACCTGGATCGCCCCACTGTCGACGTCGGTCGAAGTGGACGACCAGGGCAACGTCATCACGACAGGGCAGGGCTCAAATACCTTGACCGGAATCGATGCCGCGCTGGCGCTCGCTAAGCATTATGGCGCGGTGCTGTTGACTGATGTCTCGGCGGATGTCGCTCCGGTTTCCGGCCAGGCGGTGAACTCCAAAGCCGTTAAGGCCGGCCTGGATTATGTGCGTGGTTTTTCGAGCGAGTTCTTGGGACAAGTCAAGGATATTTCCACGCCTTCGGTCGAAGCCATCTCGGCAAACCTCAATAACGGCATTGAGGTGTCGCTGGGCGATTCGAACGATATCGCCAAGAAAGAACGCGTAGTCACCAAGTTGCTTTCGCAGGTAGAGGGCGTAACGTATATCAATGTGCGCTCTCCGGGCAACTACACATTTAGGAATGCTCCGACCTCGTAGCGCTGGTTGTTACTTTGTTGAGGGGCCATACCACGCCGTTTATCTGGTTTGTTTGGTTTTCACGGTCAATTATTTGACTGATACGTTCATAATGTGCAAACATAATACGGTTTACCTTTGCATTTACTTTCAACCTGAAGGTTAATGTGCGCAGGGGTCGACCCATGCTATGGCTATAACCTTTGTTCGGAGGACCGACATGCACGAGACAGAGATCAACAACTACCTTGCCGTCATTAAGGTGGTCGGCGTCGGCGGCGGCGGTACCAACGCGGTCAATCGAATGATCGAAGAGGGCATCCGCGGCGTCGAGTTTGTTGCCATCAACACCGATGCTCAGGCACTCGCGATCTCTGATGCCGATATCAAGGTGCACATCGGCACCGACCTTACCCGCGGCCTGGGCGCCGGCGCCAACCCCGAGGTTGGCCGCAAGGCTGCCGATGAGTCCCGCGACGACATTGCCGAGGCGCTTGCTGGTGCCGACATGGTGTTCATCACCTGCGGCGAGGGCGGTGGCACCGGTACCGGCGCTGCTCCCATCGTTGCCGATATCGCGATGAACGAGGTCGGTGCACTGACCGTCGCCGTCGTGACCAAGCCCTTCACCTTCGAGGGCCGCAAGCGCAAGAAGAGCGCCGAGGAGGGCATTAAGACCCTCTCCGATTGCGTCGACACCATGATTGTCATCCCTAACGATAAGCTGCTCGACATCGCCGAGAAGAAGACCACCATGCTCGAGGCCTTCGCGATTGCTGATGGCGTCCTTTCCCAGGGCACCCAGGGCATCACCGACCTCATCACCGTCCCCGGTATCATCAACCTGGACTTCGCCGATGTTAAGACCATCATGAAGCAGGCCGGTACCGCCATGATGGGTATCGGTACCTCTTCTGGGGATACCCGTGCCGTCGACGCAGCCCAGCAGGCCATCTCCAGCCCGCTGCTCGAGAGCTCCATCGATGGTGCCACACGCGTGCTGCTCTCCATCGCCGGTTCCAAGGACCTGGGCATCCAGGAGATCAGCGACGCCGCCGACGTTGTCGCCAACGCCGTCGACCCCGAGGCCAACATCATCTTCGGTACCGTTGTCGACGAGTCCCTGGGCGATCAGGTGCGTATCACCGTCATCGCTACGGGCTTCTCCGACTCCAACGTCAACCGTCAGGACGAGCTCTTTGCTGCTCAGCAGTCTCAGAGCAAGGCCGCTGCCTCCGCTGAGCCGCAGCGCACCGCTCCGGCCACCAGCCCGGCTCAGGCCGCTCCGACCCGCAACGTCGGTGGCACCGAGCTGCCCAACTTTGGCAACGACCAGTTCGAGCTTCCCGACTTCCTGAAGCGCGGCAGCTTCTAAGTCGTTCTTTGCATTGTTGTGCACAGGGGCGTGTCCGTATGGACGCGCCCTTTTTATTTCGACTTTGTAAACTAGAACCTCCAATCTCTTTACGTTCCCTTTACGATTGCCTCCAGCGCAGCAGGTATCCTTTTAGAGAAGTATGACAGCCGTATAAACGCTGGCTGTAGCGGCGATGCCGCGGTACTTGTGTTATTAGGAGGCTTTAGTATGGCAGCACGTGCGGACAAAGTTTCGCGTGTCGACCATGATGGAGTTACGTTGGTGGAAGGCGCGACATCCGATGTTCGCTTTGCCTTCACCGAGCGCGCCGGTGGTGTTTCCGAAGATGCGTACTCCTCACTCAACTTGGGCTCGCATGTTGGCGATGATCCCTTTGCTGTTCAAGAAAATCGTCGTCGCGCGCTCGAGGCTATGGGTGCCGCCGAGTGCGAGCACAACCTGCTCGTTCCCAATCAGGTCCATGGTGACCATATCGTTGCGGTGACCTCGAACGGCGCCGATGACCTTGAGGACGTCCGCGAGCAGATTGCCGAGGGCTGCGATGCCATCGTCTGTACGGCGCATAACGTACCCGTGCTGCTCTGCTTTGCCGACTGCGTTCCCGTGGTGCTGGTGGCCCCTGGCGGATTTGCCGTGGTGCACTCCGGTTGGAAGGGCACGATTGCACGCATTTCCGCCAAGGCGTGCCAGGCGCTTTGCGATGCTGCCGGTTGCGATGCGAGCGGCGTTTCCGCCTATATCGGCCCCCATATCTTGGGTGACGAATATGAGGTATCCCAGGAACTCATGGATCGCTTTGCCGCCGAGTTCTCTTGCATCGATGCGAGTACCTCTCGCATGCTCGATCTTTCCGCTGCCATTCGCGAGGCGCTGGTAGATGTCGGTGTCGACGCGGATAATATCGTGGATACCCAGCTTTCGACCGTGCGTCAGAACGACCGCTTTTATTCCTACCGTAACGAGGGCGGCACCTGTGGGCGCCATGCTGCGATCGGCGTGATGCTATGAGAAAGATCGTATCGGTCCTGAGCGCCGCTGTGCTTACGCTTACGCTGTGCGCCTGTTCTTCGGGATCTTCTACCTCTTCCATTACCGTCGCTGGCTCCACGACCTGCCTTCCTATCGCCGAGATTGCGGCAGAGGGCTTTAAGGAGGAGACCGGCATCGACGTGCTCGTTTCCGGTTTGGGTTCTTCCGCTGGCATCGAAGCCGTCAGCGCTGGCACGGCCGATATCGCCAGCTCCTCCCGTGGACTCAATGCCGACGAACAGGATTTGGGCCTGACTCCCATCGTCATTGCCCACGACGGTATCGCGGTCATCGTGAACGACGATAACCCGGTCGATAACCTCTCGACCGAGCAGCTCCGCGATATTTACGCCGGCAAGATCACCAACTGGAAAGAAGTCGGTGGCGAGGACCTGAGGATTCAGGTCATCAACCGAGATGAGGCGTCCGGCACGCGTGAGGCCTTTCGCACCATCGTGATGGACGGCACCCCGTTCGATCGCCGCTCGGCCGTTCTTTCGGGCACGGGCCAGGTGCGCGACGTGGTATCTCGTTCGCGCGGTGCCATTGGCTACATTTCGCTGGGCTTCGTCGATAGCCTCAACGCCAAGACCTCGGTCAAGGCCGTCTCGGTCAATCATGTTGAGGCGTCCGAGAAGACGGTCGCGAGCGGCGGCTATCCCATCTCACGCGACCTTTACTTCTTTGTGAAGGGTGCGCCTTCGCAGCAGGCGCAGGATTACATCGACTACGTGACGTCCGAAAAGATGGACAAGCAGATTCGCGAGGCGGGCTTTATCCCCGTCACCAACGACGAGAAGGGGAGTGAGTAGCATGGAAGCACAGGAAAACTCCCAGACTGAGCGGAATGTTCAGACGCCCAAGAAGCGCGAGCTGGCGCTCGTATCGCGCAGTACCTATATCAAGGAGAAGGCGCTGCAGTGGATCTTCTTTGCCTGCGCGTTCTTGGCGGTCGTTACCGTCATCCTGATTTTTGTCTTTACCACGTACTCGGCGCTGCCCGTCTTTACCGACATCGGTCTGGCGGACTTCTTTAGCTTTACGTGGGCGCCCTCTGAGGGTCACTACGGCATCGTGTCGCTGCTTGCCGGCTCGGGTCTGGTGACCGTCGGTGCGCTCGCCATGGGTGTGCCCCTAGGCGTGGGCACGGCCGTGTATCTGGTCGAGATCGCCAGCAAGCGCGTGCGCAAGCTCATCAGCCCTGCCGTTGACCTGTTGGCCGGCATCCCTTCTATCATCTATGGCTTCTTTGGCATGATCATCATCCGTCCATTTATCGCGCAGCTGACCGGTGGTCTTGGTTTTGGTGCGCTGACGGCGTGGTTCGTGCTTGCCATCATGATCGTCCCTACCATCACCACGCTCACCATCGATGCCCTCAATTCCATTCCCATGGGCATTCGCGAGGCATCGTATGCCATGGGCGCCACCAAGTGGCAGACCATCTATAAGGTCGTGTTACCTGCCGCCAAGCTGGGTATCGTGGATGCCATCGTGCTGGGTATGGGCCGTGCCATCGGCGAGACCATGGCCGTGCTCATGGTCGTGGGTAACGCCCCGGTTATTCCCGACAGCATTGCGAGCCCCATCTCGACGCTCACGAGCCAGATTGCGCTCGACATGAGCTATTCCTCGGGTCTGCATCGCTCGGCGCTGTTCGGCATGGGCGTGGTCCTGTTTATCATTTCCGCCACGCTGGTGGGCATCGTCCGTCTGATTTCCAAGAAGAAGAGGGGGTAGGCTATGTCCGATTCCGTTGACACGACGGTCGATACGACCTCGTCGCGCGAGCGCATCAAGCGTGCCCTTTCCCACGGCAAGAAGGGCCGCATCAACAAGGACCTGTCCAACAAGATCATGCTTGGCGTGTTCCGTGCCGCGGCATACATCACCACGCTGGTGCTGGTCGCTATCATCGCCTACGTGGTCATCAACGGCCTGCCACACATCTCGCTCGACTTTATCTTCGGTTGGCCCCAGGGCGTCAACGCCGAGGGCGGTATTTGGCCCACGATCGTCTCGACCGTCTATGTGACGGCGCTCGCCATGCTTATCTGCACGCCGATCGCTGTGCTGGCAGCCGTCTATCTGGCCGAGTACGCCAAGCAGGGCAAGATCGTCGAGCTCATTCGCTACGCTGCTGACGCTTTGGCCTCGGTGCCCTCCATCGTTATGGGCCTGTTTGGCTACGCCTTGTTTGTCGAGGCTATGGGTCTGGGCCTTTCGATGGTCTCGGCCGCTCTGGCGCTCGCGCTCTTGATGCTTCCCATCGTCATGCGCACCACCGAAGAGGCCATTCGCGCCGTTCCGCGCTATATCCGTTGGGGCGCGTATGGCCTGGGCGCCACCAAGTGGCAGGTTGTCTCCAAGATCGTGCTTCCTTCTGCCTTTGGCCGTATTGCCACGGGCATTGTCCTTGCCATCGGCCGTGCCATTGGCGAGACCGCCGTGGTGCTCTACACCATGGGCCAGGCCATCAATCTACCTATCTCGCCGCTCGATTCCGGCCGCCCCATGACCGTTCACCTGTACCTGCTTGCCAACGACGGCATCAACATGAACGCAGCCTACGGCACCGCGCTCTTGCTGATGGTGATCATTCTGGCCTTCAACCTGTTTGCGCGCTTCCTGTCGCGCAAGCGTCGCTAGTTAAGGAGTCCCATGTCCGTTTATCAGTCCGCTCCCACGCTGGAGCAAGCGGCCATTACGGCCAAGGATTTCAACTTTTGGTACGGTGACTTTCATGCGCTGACGGGGCTCGACCTCAACATCGCCAAAAACGCCATCACCTCCTTCATTGGCCCTTCGGGCTGCGGTAAGTCGACGTTTTTGCGCTGCATCAACCGCATGAATGACCTGATCGAGGGTACGCGCGTCGAGGGCACCATGACGCTCGACGGCAACGATATCTATGCCGAGGGCGTCGACCCGGTCGACCTCCGTCGCCGCGTGGGCATGATTTTTCAGCAGCCCAACCCGTTTCCCAAATCCATCTACGATAATGTCGCCTTTGGCCCTCGTCTGCAGGGCGTGACTAGCAAAAGCGACCTCGATGACATCGTGGAAGAATCGCTCAAGCGCGCCAACCTCTGGAAAGAGGTATCCAATCAGCTCAACAAGGATGGTTTGGCGCTCTCGGGCGGTCAGCAGCAGCGTCTGTGCATCGCGCGCGTGCTTGCGGTGCAACCCGATGTCCTCCTGATGGACGAGCCCTGCTCCGCCATCGACCCCACGTCCGTCTCTAAGGTCGAGGATTTGATGGCCGAGCTGGCGCCCGAGATGACGATCATCATCGTCACGCATTCAATGCAGCAGGCAGCTCGTATCAGCGACTACACCGCATTCTTCTTGCAGGAAGTTGCCGGTGAGCCTGCCACGCTCATCGAGTATGGTCAAACCGACGCGATCTTCACCAGCCCGGTGGACTCGCGGACGGAAGACTATATCACCGGCCGCTTTGGCTGATCGGTGCGACTAGTCCCAAGCCGATCGGACCTGGTCCGGTGCGTATTCACTGTGCGGGCGGCATGACCGCACCCAACTGATTGGAGTGAACCATGCGTAAACTGTTTTCCCGTCAGCTCATCGAGGCCCGCCACGAGATGCTGAGCATCTACGAGGCCGTCGATCTGGCCCTCCACGATGCCGTTAAGGCCTATGTGACCGACGACCGCAAGCTCGCCACCAAGACCAAGAAGCGCACGCTTTCGATTGACGCGCGCTGCGCCAACTTGGAGGCCGTGTGCTACAACCTGATCGCCACGCAGTCGCCGGTCGCCTCCGACTTCCGCTTGCTGCAGACGATTATCTACGTCGACTTTAACCTGCAGCGCATGACCGATAAGGTTCGCCAGATCTGCCGCGCCACGCGTCACATGGTCAAGGCCGACATCTCGCTGCCCCAGGAGCTCGTCGGTACGGTTGAGGCCGAGGCCGAAGCTGTTTACCAGGTGCTGGGCTCTTCGCTTTCTGCGCTCGTTACCAATGACATGTCCATCATCTGCAACCTGGCCGTCGAGGACGAGCCAGTGCACGCCGCCTACGAGAAGTTCTTCCGCACCTTTAACCGTATGGATACGGGCGACTTTATGGACGACGACGGCAACTATGACGACCTGCGCCGCGCCATCATGGTTTCGCGCTATCTCGATCGCATCGCTTCGATTTCCATCGATGCCGCTTGCCGTCTGACCTTCCTGTTGACTGGTCAGCGCATGAACGCCGGCGATATCGCCCGTGTGGACGAGGATGAGCTCGAGAGCATGCGCGTGCCTTCGGGCGAGGGTGTTATCATGAGGCCCGCCGTCGACGCGCACTACGTTGCCAAGGTGCCCGCCAACGAGCTCAGCGAGGGTCTTCGCTACCTGCTCGATCATCTTGAGGACGAGGACGATGGCGAGGACGACGAGGAGTAACTAGCCCCGTTCGTCGAAAGATTGTAAATACCTAAGTGAGCGCGGCCTTGCACATGCGGGGCCGCGCTCTTGCGTTAGCATGGGACTACTTGTTTGGCTGTCAGCGGAGGCGATTGGCAATGGATAACTATTTGGACTTGATGCGCGCTCGCCGCGAGCAGATTCTGGAACGTTTTTATGCGGCGCTCGATCACGCGGGCCGCCCCCACGACGACGCGCGCCTCATTGCCGTGTCCAAGACCGTTGGTGTCGATGAGACTGTTGCTGCCATCCAGGCGGGGTATCGCCATTTTGCCGAGAACCGCCCGCAGGAGCTGGTTCGCAAGCTCACGGGTCTGGCGGAGCATCCGGAGTTGCCCGAGGTGCGCTTCGATATGATCGGCAACCTGCAGACCAATAAGATCAATGCGGTGCTGGGCTCAGCCGAGCTGATTCACTCGGTGGGTTCGCTGCATCTGGCGCAGGCGATCTCGAGCCGTGCTGTCCGCAAGATTAAGGCAGGCGAGCTCGCCGGCCCCCAGCGTGTGCTCATTGAGGTCAATGTGAGTGGTGAGGAGTCGAAGGGAGGCTTTTCGCCCGATGAGATTCGCGCCGCCGCGGGTGAGCTTGCGGAGCTTGAGGGAATTTGCGTGCAGGGGCTTATGACTATGGCGCCCCGGGGGAATAAGGATGTGGCACGCCGCACCTTTGCGGGGCTTCGTGAGCTGAGGGATGAGCTGGAGGCGGCACATCCCGATTTGAACCTGCCTGAGCTTTCCTGCGGCATGAGCGAGGACTTTGAGCCTGCCCTTGAGGAGGGCTCTACGCTCGTTCGCCTGGGCAGGGTAGTATTTAGCCCGGAGTTTGCAGTAAAATAAGGCTCTGAAGTGCGCACTGATTATCGGGGCGCCTGCACTAAACCGCGAGAGGACACAACCATGGGCTTCCTTGACGAGATTAAAAATAAGATGCACCTGGGCGGCCAGCAGGGTTACGACCAGGGTTATGGCCAGGACGACGACTACGGCTACGATGACGGCTATGACGATGGTTATCAGGACAACGGCTACAGCGGTGCTTCGGGCGAGGGCTTCTACACCCAAGATGAGCCGAGCAACGGCCTGCTTGGTCAGACGCGCCGTGGTGAAGCTGAGTCGGTTGCCGTGTATACGCGCTCCGGTCAGCTGGTCGGCGATGACTCTCGCCATGCCACGACGTATAACCCGCCTTCGCGCTCGCAGGACAGCGTTGCGAGCGGTTATCGTCCTGGTGCCTATGACACGCCGTCGAGCTACGCCGAGAACACCCGCGCCCGTGCCGCCGCTGCGCCCACGCCTGCACCGAGCGATGCCTCGGCCTATGCGAGCAATATCATCAACGCCACGCCGCAGCTGCCGGCCTATGTTCTGCGCCCCGAGAGCTATGACGACGTGGAGACCGTGGTGCGCCGCGTTCGCACCAAGCAGCCTGTCGCACTGATTTTTGTGGGCGTACGCACCGAAGTTGCCAAGCGCGTCTTGGACTTCTCTTACGGCTTTGCCTGCGGTCTGGGCGCCACGGTCAAGGAGGTAGGCGACCGCGTGTTCATGGTGCTGCCCGCCGGTTGCGAGGTCAAAGATTCCGATCTCAAGAAGCTTCGTGCCGACGGCTACCTTAAGTAAAGACAAGACGAGGAGATTCCCATCAACATCTACACTATCGTCCAGCTGGTCAACACGCTGTTCAACTTCTATTCCACGCTCATTGTCGTCTACTGCTTTATGACGTGGATTCCCATGAAGCAGGGTGGTTTACTTCAGGATATTGCTGCGGTGCTCGATAGCGTGTGCGGTCCGTGGCTCAACCTGTTCCGTCGTTTCATTCCGCCGATGGGCGGTATCGATTTTTCGCCGGTCGTTGCGATTATTGCGTTGCAGTTGGTGCAGAGGCTGGTTCTGCAGCTTCTTATAGGTATACTCGTATAGAACTGACTTTGTAACTTACGTCGGGCGTGTAGCGCCGAGGCGATGAAAAAGGAGACTTGTTATGGCTATTACCCCTGCTGACATCCAGGCTCAGACTTTCTCTGAGGCCAAGCGCGGCTATGATCCCGCCGAGGTCGACGTCTTTTTGGAGACGCTGTCCTCAGAGGTTGACGCCATGCTTGCCAAGATCGTTGATCTTAAGGGTCGCCTGACCGCCACCGAGCAGCAGCTTGCCGACGCGCAGGCTCAGCTTGCCCAGGCCCAGGATACCGCCGCTCAGGCCGTTCCTGCCGCGCCCGTGGCTGCTCCCGCCCCTGACTTCTCCGCTCAGGAGCGTCAGATTTCCGCTGCCCTGATCGCTGCCCAGCAGACCGCTGAGACCATCGTCAACGATGCCAACGAGAACGCTGAGCGTATCCGCAACGAGGCTGACGCTAAGGCCCGCGAGGTTATCCGCCAGGCTCTGACCGAGAAGCAGGCCGAGCTCGAGGAAATCGATCGTCTCAAGGCTTCCCGCGAGGAGTTCAAGGCCGAGTACCTCAAGCTCATCCAGCACTTCATGGACGATGCCCAGAACTCCTTCCCGGCCGACCTCATGGCCTCCACGCCGGTCGGTTCTGCCGCTTCTCCTGCGGTGACTGTTCCCGCTGAGCCGCTGCCCGTCGCTGACCCGGTTGTCCCCGTGGCCGATCCCTTCGCCCCGATCGACAACTTTGCCGCCGACGACCTGGACTAGCATCAGAGCTACAATCTAGTGTCCTTAAGAGGAGCTCGCACCTGCGGGCTCCTTTTTTGTGGCTGTATACGGGTTGGGAAACAAAACGCCGAGCTCTGCATGCGATAGGACAGAACTCGGCGAAGGGCGCTTGGTAAAAGGTAGATTTTAAGGTATGTCTAAAAACTACTTGAGGAGGAAGTTGGAGAGGGGAATAGTGCGGGCCTCGCGATGCTCGGGATCGGCGATGTGGTCGGCGGGATAGCCACAGACGAGCATGTGATAGGGATAGACGCCCTTGGGCAGATTGAACTGCTCCTCTGCCACCTCAGGCTTAAAATGGCATACCCAGCACGTTCCCAGGCCCTGCTCGGTGGCCTCCATCATCATCTGATCACACACGATGGACGTATCGATTTCACTGGAATTCATCTGGTCATACGGGCGCACCCAAGCATCATCGGTAACGCTGCAAATAAGGAAGACAAGCGGAGCCCCAAAGATGGACCCATCACGAGCAAACCGAGGCTGACAAGCAGCAGCCTTCTCCAACAGCTCAGGCGTATCCAGCACCATCACACGGGCTGGATGATTATTACAAGCAGAAGGAGCAATCCGCCCCGCCTCAACAATGGCATCCACTACCGACTGCTCAACAGGACGGTCCTCAAAAGAACGACAAGAATACCGACCACGAGCCAGATCCAAATAAGACATACAAGCCCTCCTAAAATTAAAAATCAAACAAACCAAAAGTAACCCAAAGAGTACCCAAAGCAGCAATCAGCCAAACGCTCATCAAGGGCCAAAGTGTCCGAACGGATACCAAAGGTCCCTTCAGCCAAACCCCCGTCGCGCTAAATCTATCAGCCAAAGTTCCCAATGGTGGTGCATAAGGGAGCGGGCCCGGCCACTAATAACCTTTTGAACGACTCTGCTTGCAGCCGGAGTGAAAAAGGTTATTAGTGGCCGGGCCCGCGACCGGTGGGACATGTACCCCCAATTAACTGTTCTTCATGACAATCGAATCCACGACATCGGCCACATTCTCGCAGCAGTCGGCGCAGTACTCCAGGAAGGCGTACACGTCACGCCAAGCGATGACCTCGAGCGGGTCCTTGCCGTTAACGTGCAGGTTACGCATGGCGTTGATATAGAGCTCGTCGGCCTCGGACTCGATGGTGTTGATCTGGATGACGAGCTCGCGCAGCGTTTTGGACTTGCGGTAGTTGGGCAGCTCGACCATCAGGTCTTTCATGGCGCGGCAGGCGTCGGTCACCTTGTGGGCGATCACGATGGCATCGGGATGGATGCTCTGGATGTTGGTGAAGTAGACGCGCTGCACGACGCCCTCGATACGGTCGAGCACGGTGTCGAGCGAGCAGCTCATCAGGTTCAGGTCCTCGCGCTCAAGCGGGGTGATAAAGGCCGTGAGCAGGGCGTCCTCGAGCTCATGGTGCTTCATGTCGGCCGCATGCTCAATCGCATGCATCTCCTCGAGCATGTCGTGGATCTGCGCCGGGTCGAAGTTCTCAAAAATCTTGATGAGCAGCTCTGCGGCCTGGACGGCGAGGTCGGCGCAGGCGACGTAGTTATCGAAGTAGAACGAATCGGGTTTCTTTGCCATGGGTGGGTCCTTTCGAGGCGAAGACGGGTGGGCGATGCATTGCAGTCCGGATGGACGCTCGGTGTGGCTAGAGGAACATCATGAACAGCTTGGCCATGACAAAGCTGATGAGTCCGCAGGCGGGGAAGGTGAAGAACCAGGTGAACATCATGTCCTTGACCACGCCGAAGTTGATGGCCGAGAGGCGCTTGACGGCACCGACGCCCATGATGGCGCAGGTCTTGATGTGGGTGGAGGACACAGGGATACCGGTAAGGGTGGCAAGCAGCAGATTCGCGGCGCCTGCGAGGTCGGCGGAGAAGCCCTGATACTTCTCGAGCTTGACCATGCTCTGGCCGACGGACTTGATGATGCGCTCGCCGCCTACACTGGTGCCGATGCCCATGGTGGCCGAGCACAGCAGCATGATCCAGATGGGGATGCCGGCGTCGCCGACGCTCGTCTGGCCGTTGGCGAAGGCGACACCTAAAAAGAGCACGCCGATGAACTTCTGCCCATCCTGCGCGCCGTGCATAAAACTCATGGCCGCAGCACTCGCGATCTGAGCGTATTTAAAGAAGACGTTGGCACGTCGCCTATTGGCGGCGGCAAACAGAATAGAGACGAGTTTGCACAGGATCCAGCCCATGACAAAGCCCAGACCGATGGAGAGCGCCAGGCCGTAGATGACCTTCATCCACTCGTGGACGTTGACGCTGTTCGCGCCGCCGAGGGCGATGGCAGCACCGGTCAGGCCGGCGATAAGGCTGTGGCTTTGCGAGGTGGGGATGCCAAAACGCGACGCTGTGGCGCCGTAGACGACGATGGAGAAGAGCGCCGCGCAGAGGCACGCGAGTGCCATGGTGCTGTTTCCGCCAAAGTCGACGATATGTGAGATGGTGTTGGCGACGCTCGCGTTAAAGTGCGTCATGATGAGCACGCCCAAGAAGTTGAATGCGGCGCTCATGAGGATGGCGGCGCGGGCGGGCATGCAACGCGTGGTGACGCAGGTCGCGATGGCGTTGGGCGCGTCGGTCCATCCGTTGACGAAGATGGCGCCGAGCGCGAGGATCACGGTGACGGCAAGGACTGGGTTCGACACAAGCTGGCCGAGGAAGGTTGAGAACGTTACGTCCATATATGGGCTTTCTCGAAGTTTGCAGACACGTTACAAAAACATGATAAATCGTATCACCTCCTGCGGGTTTCTTTACCGAGTTCTGATGGGAGAAGTGAATTTTTTGGCACTAACATTGAATATTAGCCCTGTTGACCGCGGGTGTTCTTTTTGCTAACACGCCATGAGGACACGTGCGCGCGTCCCAACATCCCAAAACCACAGTCTGTTCGCTTTACAACATACAAACATGCGTTCGATAATAGGGACCATGGAATACCGACAGACAGATGGCAAAACTCGACGCGTGCACAAGCAGTATGTGGACGTCGTGGCCCGCATCCTTGCGGGCGGACAAGTCGTGCCGGTCACCGTCTGCTGGGTTGACGGCCGTTGTTTTACGATCGACGAAATTATCTCGACCACCGGGTTTGGCCTGACGGTTCACGGCATTCGTACGGCAACCTATAAGGTACGTTTTGGCGGACATGCGACCGAGTTGTATCTGGAGGACCAAACGCGTGAGCGGGCGGACGGCTCGCAGGCGCACGTGATGCGTTGGTGGGTCTGGGCTTTTGATCGTACGCTCGAGGGCGAGCGCCGCAGGTAAGAGCGCGCGGCATTCGGGTACAATGGCAGGAATCTTGTCACCTACGGCGCTGTTGTGGCGCTTTTTGAAAGGACGAAGCTATGAACGATATCCAGGGCTATCAGAACGGCCCCGTCGAGACCGGCGCAAGTCGCGCCAAGGAGATGTCGCCGCGCGCGTACAATCTCGCCATATCTGCCCTGATCTTCTTGGGCTTTTGCGCCATGGGTGCCGGCGCCTACTTTACGAGCACCATGTCGTTTGCGCGCATGATGATGAGCGGCGCCGCCCTGCCACTGGTCTTTGGCTCGTTTATTTTAACCATCGTCGGCATGGTCATGATGTCGGCTGCTGCGGGCAAGCAGTCCGTGGGTCTGTCCCTTGTGGGCTACGTAATCTTTGCGAGTACCTTCGGCCTGACCGCGTCGTTTGGCCTTGCCAACTACGACCTGCCCACCATCAACACTGCCTTTATCGCCACGGCCGCCATCACCTTTGTCTTTGGCGCCTTGGGCGTGACGTTCCCCAAGTTTTTCCAGCGCGTATATGGCATCGGCTTTGGCATTCTGCTCGCCACTATTCTGGTTGAGATCGTGCTGATGTTCATGGGCGTCTCGCAGACCATCACCGACCTGATCGTGATCGTGGTGTTCGCCGGCTTTATTGGCTACGACACCTATGTTGCCACGACGGTGCCGCCCACGCTGCCCAATGCGGTGCTCATGGCGTCCAATCTGTTCGTGGACATTATCAACGTGTTCCTGCGCATCCTGAACATCCTCGGTCGTCGCGACTAGCGCGGTGGATTGCAGCGTTTCTTGTCGGACGCGGTAAAACGATGTGAAAGGCGGTCCTTCGGGGCCGTCTTTTTTGTACGCGGCGGGGTATCATGGATGGGAAAAGCCGATAGCGGCAGCGACAGGAAAGGTGGCCACGTATGGCAGACGTCGACAACAGGAACCGTAACCGCAGGTCCAACCGAGCGGGTCAGCCCAATCCCAAGCGCGAGGCCCGTGCCAAGGCCGCCGAGCGTCACGTGGCAACTGTGTCCGAAGCGTGCGCCAAGGATATCGAGCGTTCGCTTGCCGGTGTTCGCGAGTTTGACGGTATGCCTGCCGGCTTTGTCGCGGCGATGAAGGCCAAGGTTCAGAGTGCTGTGGCCGCCGAAGAGCAGGTCGCCGAGGACGTCGAGAACGCGGAGACTGCCGAGGTCGAGGCGGCGCCCGAGCCCGTCGAGGAGCCTGCCGAGGAAATCGCCGAAGCTGAGTCCGCGCCTGCTGAGGAGCCCGCTCCGGTCCTGCCCGAGGTCACTGTGCTTGATGCCTCCGCCACGCAGGCAATCCTCGATAACGGTCGCGGCTATGCGCAGTTCTGCGATATGGCCGTGCTTGCCTTTGCCTCGTTTACCAATCCGGGCGGCGGTTATATCCAGGGCTACCTGGGCCAGGAGGCGACGCTCTGCGCCGATTCGTACCTGTACAACGTGCTCGACAAGCAGCGCAAGTGGTACGGCGAGAACCGTCGCCGCAACATCAACTGCGAGCTCTACCGCAACCGTGCGCTGGTGGTGCCCGCGGTGCGCTTTGACCGTAACCACGTGCATGCGTATGCCGACGTGATTGTGGCCGCTGCGCCCAACGTCAAGCGTGCCCGCCAGGAGTACCGCGTGAGCGACGACGCCCTGTTGGATGCCCTGCGCGACCGTATCCGCTTTGTCCTTGCCATCTGCGATGAGCTGGGTCGCGAGAAGCTCGTGCTGGGTGCTTGGGGCTGCGACAATAACGGCTTTGACGCTGAGGCGGTAGCCGAGCTCTTCCGTAAGGAGCTCGCGTCGGGCGACTTTAAGGTCAAGCAGGTGTTCTTTGCCGTGCCCTCTACGCGCTGGGATGAGGACTTTGCCAAGTTCGAGCACGTGCTGGCAAAGTTCCCCGAGCGCAACGAGGAGTCCTATGCCCAGGTTGCCGCCCGCGCCGCAGCCGCTCGTGCCGCCGAGCAGGCCCAGGCTGCCGCCGAGGATGATGAGGATGAGGACGACTGGCGCAAGTACCTGTAAGCGGCGCGCGTGATGTGATATGCCAAGCCGACGGGAGGGATCGCCCCGTCGGCTTTTTACTGAATGGGGAGCTCAAGATGAAAAACGTTCTGTGCTTTGGTGACAGCAACACCTATGGCTATGATCCGGCTGGTATGCGCGATGGCACTGCGGTGCGCTATGCGCAGGATGTGCGCTGGTGTGGTGTGGCCCAGCGCGACCTGGGTGAGGGTTGGCATGTGATTGAGGAGGGGCTCAACGGCCGCACGACGGTGCGCGACGATATGTGCCATCTGGACACCAACCTCAACGGCATTCGCGCGCTTCCGATGCTGCTCGAGGCCCATAAGCCGCTGGACGCCATTGTGATCATGCTAGGCACCAACGACTGTAAGACGGTCTTTAACGTGACAGCTTCCGATATCGCCCGTGGCGCTATGGCGCTGATTCGCGCCGTCCGCGCGTTTCCGTGGACCAACGCCGCGCCTTGTCCACGCATTCTGCTGATGGCTCCTATCAAGATCAAGCCGCAAATCGCCGATGTGTATATGACCGACTTTGACGAGCATTCCGTCGAGGCCTCGGAGCATTTTGGCGAGTACTACGCGCACGTGGCCGAGCAGTTTGGCTGCGACTTTTTGAATGCCGCCGAGTTTGCCGAGCCGGGCGATATCGACTACCTGCATATGATGCCCGAAAGCCACGAGAGCTTGGGACATGCCGTGGCAGCCAAGCTCCAAGAGATGCTCGGTGAGTAGCACGGCCCCAAACCACCACAGAGTTCCCCTTGCGGGGGCTTGTTTCGTTTGTTTGTCTTGATCTGTAACAGTTCCAAGGCCGAAAACGGGCTAGATGTTACAGATTAAGATTATTTAGGTCGATATCGATTGTTTGTCTTGATCTGTAACATCTAGGGTCGATTTTGCCGAGTTACTGTTACAGATCGAGATGTTTGTGGGAGCCACCGCAAAGGTGCCTGTCCCCTTTGCGGCGGTTTTGGGCTGCGAATCTTAATATTGCCACATGTGGTTGACGGGGCCGGAACCTTTGCCCATGTCAAAGCCGGCGGCGAGAGCGCCGGTTAGGTAGGCCTTGCCCGCGTTGACGGCATCGGCAAGATCCATACCCTGGGCCAGCGCGCAGGCGATGGCGGACGAGAGCGTGCAGCCGGTGCCGTGTGTGTTGTCGGTCTCGATGCGCTTGTGGCGGAACCACGTGGTGAGTGGATCTCCCAGATGGTTGCCCTCGTCATCGAGTGGCGCGGGTTCGGCCAGTACATCGTTGGCCTCGTTGACAAGATGTCCACCCTTAACGAGGGATGCGCAACCAAAGCGGCGGGTGAGGAGCATGGCAGCATTTTGCTGCGTGCGCTCGGAGTCGACCTCGTAGTCGAGCAGGGCCATGGCCTCGGGAATATTGGGCGTGATAACCGTCGCTAGCGGGAACAGGCGGCGGGTGAGCGCCTCGGCGGCATCTTCGGCAATCAGCCGCGCGCCCGAGGTGGCTACCATGACGGGGTCGACTACCACGTTTGTCGCGTTCCAGGCGCTCAGGCGGTCGGCGATAACATCGATAATCTCGGCAGAGGAAACCATGCCAATCTTGACGGCGTTGGGGCGGATATCGTCAAAAACGGCATCGATCTGCGCCGCGACAATATCCGGGGAGATGTTCTGCACGGCGGTGACGCCCAGGGTGTTCTGTGCGGTGATGGCGGTGATGGCCGTCTCGGCATACAGGCGGTGCGCCGTGATGGTCTTGATGTCGGCCTGAATGCCGGCGCCACCGCTGGAATCGGATCCTGCGATGGATAGAACGGCAGGTACCTTACTGCGATCCATGTTCGCTCCCTTGTTCGGTCGGAATCAAATGGGTCTATAAGCCAGCATTATAAAGATGCCCGGGCCGACTCTATGTCGAACCCGGGCGGGCGATGCAATCTTTACGCAAATGCAAGCAAATGTTCACACGTCAACAATTGACAGGCACCGGCTCGCCGCCAGAAGCGGCCGCGGCGACAGGGCTAGTCCTCCATGCCAAGGTCGATCGTGGTGCCCTCGAAGATCTTGTTGACGGTTCGGACGGCGCACATCTTGCCACACATGGTGCAAGTGCCCTCGGTGGCGGCGGGGGACTCCTCGTAGCGCTTCTTGCCCGTAACCGGGTCGAGCGCGCACTTCCACATGGCGTCCCAGTCGAGCTTGCGGCGTGCCTGGCCCATCCTGTCGTCCATGTCGCGGGCGTGGGGCACCTTCTTGGCGATATCGGCGGCGTGTGCGGCGATCTTGGTGGCCATGAGGCCGTCGAGCACATCCTGGGCGTTAGGCAGGCATAGGTGCTCGGCCGGTGTCACGTAGCACAGGAAGTCGGCACCGGAGCTGGCGGAGATGGCGCCGCCGATGGCGGCGGTGATGTGGTCGTAACCCACGCCGATATCGGTCACCAGCGGTCCGAGCACATAGAACGGAGCATTGTGGCACAGGCGCTTCTGCAGTTTCATGTTGGCGGCGATCTCGTCGAGCGCCATGTGACCCGGGCCCTCGACCATGACCTGGACGCCGGCGGCCCAAGCGCGCTTGCACAGCTTGCCCAGCTCGATCATCTCAGCGGTCTCGGTGGCGTCGTTGGAGTCGTAGAGACAGCCCGGGCGGCAGGAGTCGCCGAGCGAAATCGTCACGTCGTACTCGTGGCAAATCTCGAGCAACTCGTCGTAGAACTCATAGAACGGGTTCTCGTTACCGGTGACCTCCATCCAGCCAAACAGCAGTGAACCGCCGCGGCTCACGATGTTCATCAGGCGGCCGGTCTCCTTAAAAGTCTTGGTGACCGACTTGTTGATGCCGCAGTGGATGGTCATAAAGTCCACGCCGTCCTCGGCGTGCGCGCGCACGACCTCGAACAGGTCGTCCTTGGTGAGCTTGACCAGCGGCTTTTCCATGTAGCCGATGGCGTCGTACATGGGGACGGTGCCCACCATGAGCGGCGTCTCGTCGATGAGCTGCTGGCGGAACTGGCGCGTCTTGCCCGAGTTGGAGAGGTCCATGATGGCGTCGGCGCCGTAGTCCTCGGCGATCTTGACCTTCTTCCATTCCTCGGCGGCATCGGCCTTGTCGCCCGAGATGCCCAAGTTCACGTTGACCTTGGTGGACAGGCCTTCACCGACGCCAAAGGCGCGCATGCCTTTTTTGATGTGCACGATGTTGGCGGGAATGGCGATACGGCCGTCGGCCACGCGCTCGCGGATGTACTCGGGGTCGCGATGCTCGCGCTCGGCGACTTCCTTCATCTGCGGCGTGATCTGCCCGGCACGGGCGAAGTCGATTTGCGTGACGAGCTTGGGCTCGGTCTGTGTGCTCATTGGCACGGCTCCCTTCGTTGGCATTACCCATATCAGGTTTGCGGGTCAGGGCGGGCGCGCCCAGTCTCAGCCTGCCGTCTTGTCCTGCAAGCTCCCCGTTTATGTAATGGGCTCAAGTATAGCTCGAATGGGTACGATTGGCCTAACGAGCGTGCCTGTGGGGAGACGTACATGGAAGACAAGCATCTATATCGAGAGACACAATGGGATGTATCGGCCGAGGAAAGCCGTGCGCACCATGGGTTGGTCGCGATTGGTTTTGCGGTGCTTGCCGTGCTGGTGATTGCCTTTTGTATCTGGACGTTTGGTGGTCGCGGCGGCGCTGCATGGGAGTTCGAGGCCGACGATGCCCTGCCGATCATGACAGTGAAGGTTACGGGCGGCAATACCGTTGCCGCGCCGGGCGACTATTGGTATCCGCGCGACGAGTTTGTGCAGCTGCAGCTGAGCGGCGGGTCTATTCCGGGCGAAGAAATCGAACGCGTGACGTTTGATGCGACGCTCAAAACGCTGACGGTGAAGCTCAAAGATCAAGGGGACGTGCCCACGACCATGGACATTGCGCTGACGGAATGGCGCTTGGAGCCCCCGGCGGGCGCTGCGGTATCCGAGGTGGAGCACGTTAAGATTACCTACCAAGATGGCTCGACGAGCGAGATTGCAAAGGCCGATGGCTTGGCGGAGTAACGAGGTGTTTGGAAACGGCGGGTCTATTGTGCCTGCGCGTTCATGAAAACCAGGGTGTTTTTGTCTGAAAGCTCGGGGATGTGTCGATAGCCGATGTTGAATGCGGTAAGTTCGCTTGCATCCTCGAGCTTGTTTTCTGCCATCCAGCGCACCATGGAGCCGCGTGCCTTTTTGCTGGCGGTCGAGCGCTGGATGGGCTTGCCGTTGCGGATGCCTTCGCCAAAGAGGCATGTGACGACCGTGGCATCGGTGGTGAGGCGGGGCAGAACGGCTTTGGCGTATTCCGCGCTCGCGAGGTTGACGATCGTAGCGTTGGAGCCCGCCGGAGCGATGGCCCGTGCGAGCTTGTCGCCCCAAAACGCATAGAGGTCTCGGGCATCGTCGACGGCAAGCTTCGCGCCCATCTCCAGCCGATACGGTTCAACGGCATGAAAGGGGCGTACGCATCCGTAAAGGCCCGAGAGGATCCACAGATGGTCTTGCAGCCATGCGAGCTGCGCGGAATCCATCACCTCGGGCGCCATGCTCTGGTATTGAATGCCGTGGTAGGACATGACGGCAGGGGAGAGGTGACGGGCGAGTGCGGGATTGTCGAGATCGCCGTTTTTCAGGATGGGCCCAAATTCATGCAGGGTGTTGAGGCAAGGCCCCAGCAGTTTGTCACTCACGTTCCATAGCGCCTGCAGGCCGCCGCTGCCTTCATTTCGTTCGATATCTAGCAGTGCGCGGTGGAGGTGAGTCGTCTCGCGCGCAAAAGGTGGAATGCCCAGGACTTCAAAAGCATCTTGGGCCGCACGCATCTGCTTGGCGGGCGAAATGATGACCTGCAGCATGGACTCTCCTCTGCCAAAAAAGAAGTTGCGGTGGAATACGGTCTGTTTTGGCCGTTTAGGGGCCAGTTTAGTCCGTATTTCACCGCAACTGATGAAGGGTTGGTTAGGCGCGCTCGATGAAGGCCTTGTAGCCGCGATAGGCCTCGTAGATGTCGGCCTTGTTGGCGACCTCCCACAGGGCGTGCATGGACAGGACGGCAACGCCGGAGTCGATGACGTTCATGCCGTACTTGGCCATGATGTAGGCGATGGTGCCGCCGCCGCCCGCGTTGACGCGGCCGAGCTCGCAGGTCTGGAAGTCCACGCCTGCCTCGTCCATGATGTCGCGGATGAGGGCCACATACTCGGCATCGGCGTCGTTGGAGCCACCCTTGCCGCGGCTGCCCGTGTACTTGTTAAAGCACAGGCCACGACCCATAAAGGCTGCGTTCTTGGTCTCGAACTTGCCGGCGTAGCCCGGGTCGAAGCCGGCGGACACGTCAGAGGAGAGCATGCGGCTGTGGGCGAGTGCACGGCGCAGGGCCAGCGGGCTATCTTCGCCGGCGAGCGTCATGATCTCGGCGACGGTGTTCTCGAAGAAGCGGCTCGTCATGCCGGTGGCACCCACGGAACCGATCTCCTCCTTGTCGACGATGAGTGTGATGCTCGTGCGCTCCACGTTGGCGACGTTGATCTGGGCGACCATGGACGGATAGGCGCAGACACGGTCGTCGTGGCCATAGCCCAGAATCATGGAGCGGTCGAGGCCCATGTCGCGGGCCGGGCCGGCGGGTACGACCTCGATCTCGGCGGAGAGGAAGTCCTCCTCCTCGACGTCGTACTGCTCCTTGAGGATATCCAGGAACATCTGCTTGACGGGTTCCTTGGGGGCGTCCTTGTCGTCCTCGTCAAACTTGACGGGGCGGCCGCCCACGATCACGTCGAGGATCTCGGCATCGACGGCGTCCTTGGCGGGCTTGGCCATCTGCTCGCTCGAGAGGTGGATCAGCAGGTCGGAGATGGTAAAGACCGGGTCGTCGGCCTTGTCACCGATGTTGATGTCGACGGTGGTGCCGTCCTTTTTGCAGATGACGCCCACGAGTGCGAGCGGGGAAGCGACCCAGTGGTAGCTCTTGACGCCGCCATAGTAGTGCGTGTCGAGATAAGCCATGTCGCCGGCCTCGAAGGCGGGGTTCTGCTTGAGGTCCAGGCGCGGCGAGTCCACGTGGGCGCCCAGGATGTTAAAGCCCTGCTCGAGCGGGGCGGTTCCCAGGTTGACGAGCATCAGGTCCTTGCCGTGGTTGGCGGCGAACACCTTGTCGCCGGCCTTGAGCTCGCGGCCCTCGGCGATCACAGTCTCCAGGTCGACGTAGCCCGCCTCCTCGGCCATCTTGATGCCGGTCTTGACGCACAAGCGCTCGGTCTTGTTCTCGCTCAAAAACTGCTTATAGCCGCGGCAAAGCTCCTCGAGCTCCTCGATTTGCTGTGGCGTGTACTTTTTCCATGCGCAGGGACGCTCCATGACGCAGGCTCCTTTCGGATCGATCGTGCTGGTTGATGTACCGTGAGCCATCGTATCACGCGCGGGCCCGCGGCGGCGGGGAAGCTTGATGTGCTGTGGCTGTGGGGCGGGGAGCGTGTAAACTGGTGTGAGCAAGCCGTGCCCAGCCCAAAGCGAGGTATTCAATATGTCTGACAAGCGCCGTACCTTTGCCGTCATCGACGGCAACTCGCTCATGCACCGCGCCTTCCACGCCGTGCCGCCCACCATGAACGCGCCGGACGGTCGTCCCACCAACGCGATCTTTGGCTTTTTGAATATGTTCCTCAAGATGATTGACGCCTTTAATCCCGACGGCGTTGTCGTGGCGTTTGACAAGGGCAAGCCGCGCGTGCGCATGGAGATGCTGCCGCAGTACAAGGCTCAGCGCCCGCCCATGGACCCCGATCTGCACGCACAGTTTCCCATGATTAAGGAGCTGCTCGCCGCACTCAACGTGCCGATTTTGCAGTCCGAGGGCTGGGAAGGCGATGACATCTTGGGCACTATGGCGCGCCTGGGCGAGCAGGCCGGCTGTGATATGTTGCTGGTGACCGGTGATCGCGATATGTATCAGCTCGTGACCGAGCACGTTAACGTGGTCTCGACCCGCAAGGGCCTGTCCGACGTGGCGATCATGACGCCCGAGAGCGTGGACGATCTGTATCACGGCATCACGCCGGCGCTCGTGCCCGATTTTTATGGTCTGAAGGGCGACACGTCCGACAACATCCCCGGCGTGCCGGGCATCGGCCCCAAAAAGGCGAGCGCGCTCATTGCGCAGTACGGTAGCCTGGACGAGGTCATCGCACACGCCGACGAGGTCAAGGGCAAGATGGGAGAAAACCTGCGCGCGCACATCGATGATGCGCTGCTGAGCCGCAAGGTCGCAACCATCCGCACCGATGCGCCTGTCGAGCTCGACTTTGACGAAACATCCTTCCCGGCGTTTTCTGCCGATGAGGTTTCCGCGGCGCTGGGTACGCTTGGTATCACCGCCATGCAGAACCGTTTCTTGGCACTGATCGGTGACGAGGGTGGCGCTGCTGCCAGCACGTTTGAGATTCCCGCCGTTTTGCGCGCAGCCGGCGGCGATGCTGGCGCGCTTGGTGCCGTTGCGGCTGAGGTCTCCCGCGTGATTGATGCCGGCGAGTGGGTCGCCGCCGTGGTGGACGATGACAAGGAAGAGGGCGCGCTCTTTGGGCTGACGCGCACGCTGTGGTTGGCGACGTCCAAGGGCCTGTTTGCGCTCGAGGAGGGCGACAGCGGTGCGGCGGCTGAGGTTGAGGGCTTCAACTTCGCCCACGGCGTGATTGCCGGCGTGCTCGCGCGTCTGTTTATGGAAGGCCGTGTGGCGAGCCCGGATATGAAGGCGCTTCTGCATGAGCTTTCGCCCATCGATTCTTCTGAGCTCGAGCTCATGGATCCGCTGGCAGTCGATTCCACGCGCATCTTCGATACCGTTGTTGCCGCCTACCTGTTGGATTCCGACCGCTCCGAGTTTGACGAGGTGTATCTGGCCGATACGTATCTGCAGATGGCGCTGCCTGCGGCGCGCGGCGCAGAGGGTGCTGGCGAGGACGCTCCTGCGCCCGCCGCTCGCACGGCGGCCTTGACGCTGGCGCTGGTTGCACCGCTGCGTGACCGCATGGCCCGCGAGAACGCCGCCAACGTGTTCGATGGCATCGAGATGCCGCTCGTTCCGGTACTTGCCAAGATGGAGCGCGCGGGCATGCTCGTGGACCCCGACCGTCTGCACAGTCTGTCCGAGGGTCTGGCGACCCAGATTACCGAGGTCGAGCGCAGTATTCGCGACCTGGCGGGTGACGAGACCTTTAATATTGGCAGTCCCATGCAGCTGTCGCACGTTCTCTTTGATGTGATGGGGCTTCCGACCAAGGGCCTCAAGAAGACTAAACGCGGCTATTATTCGACCAACGCCAAGGTACTGAGCGACCTTGCCCGTGACCACGAAATCGTGCGTCTGATCTTGGACTGGCGTGAGAAGTCCAAGATCAAGTCCACCTATCTGGACACGCTGGGTCCGCTGCGTCGAGGCGACGGCCGCGTGCACACCACGTACAACCAGACCATCACGGCAACGGGTCGCCTGTCCTCGAGCGACCCGAACCTGCAGAACATCCCGACGCGCTCGGAGCTGGGTCGTACCGTCAAGACGGCGTTTTCGGCAGGCGAGGGAAGCGTCTTTTTGGCGGTGGACTACTCGCAGATCGAGCTGCGTCTGCTGGCGCATCTCTCGGGTGACGAGCACCTGGTGCGCGCCTTTAACGAGGGCGAGGACTTCCATGCCGAGACGGCAGCGCGCGTGTTTGGCGTGCCGGTGTCCGAGGTAACGCCCGACCTGCGCAGCCGCGCCAAGGCCGTGAACTTTGGCATCGTGTACGGTCAGCAGGCCTATGGTCTGTCGCAGTCGCTGCACATCTCGATGGCCGAGGCGCGCGACATGATTGATCGCTACTACGAGGCCTACCCGGGCGTGCGCACGTTCCTCGACAATGTGGTGGCGCGAGCCAAGCAGACGGGCTATGCCGAGACCATGTATGGCCGCAGACGCCATATTCCCGAGCTCAAGGCCAAAAACCCACAGCTCCGCGGCTTTGGTGAGCGCACGGCCATGAACCACCCCATGCAGGGCACCGCCGCCGACATCATCAAGATCGCCATGGCCCGCGTAAGCCGCCGCCTGGAAGAAGAGGGTTTTGCCGCCCACATGATCTTGCAGGTACACGACGAACTGGATTTTGAGTGCCCCGTCAACGAAGTCGAGCGCCTAACCACCATGGTCCGCGACGTCATGGAACACGTCGTAGACCTCCGAGTACCCCTAATCGCCGAAGCCTCAACCGGAGTAACCTGGGCCGACGCCAAATAGTAAAGCACTCGGTAAGGCAAGCTCGCCCAAGACGCAAGCCCCCACATACTTAAGATTTGGGACAAACATTGCTGATTAATTTGTCCCACAGTAACCAAAACAGAGGGGAGCCCCTTCCAACAAGGGGCTCCCCTCTGCTCAAATCATTTCAGCTAAGTATCTAGACACTCAAGACGCCATCTTGGCGGCAGGAAAGTAAACCTAGGACCTGGCCGGGCGGCGCGGATTAGTTTTTCGTAGATTCCGCACGAGCCGGAAAGCACTTAATGT